>JAFGPL010000057.1 GCA_016936215.1 Bacteroidales bacterium | reverse complement strand
TTCATCCGTTTAAAATTTTTAACCATTTGATAATAAATTGTTTAAAAATTTGAGAACGGATGTAACCGCTCCGCTCTCACATGAACTCTTTTAATCATGCTTGTTTTTGAAATTTTTGATTAAAAAAGTTCATGTTCGTTTCATAAGTAAAGTGGCAATTATGGATTATAACCCGACTGGTTTAAAATTTTCTGGTAATCTTTCTCGAGCATCAATCCCTGCAGTGAAATGTTTTTATGCCGCTGCATATACGCGTTTACAATGCTGTAACCAAGCCATACGGCTGCCCTTGCAGGTGATTCTGAGGTAAAGTCTTTGGTAAACGGGCCTTCTCTGGTAAACTTACTGATTGTGAATTTATCCGAATCAAACAGCATTTTGTGTTCGATAAGATAGGTCCACATTTGTTTTTCATTGTTTTTACAAAAAGACATTTCTTTTTCTGTATATCCCCATTTAATAAGTTCAGGTTCTTCAGGTAACATTTTATCAGTAAAGTACATCACCATCCCTTCATATATCATATTTGAAAGCAGGTTGTTAACAGAATCGTTATATGGAAACTCAGTCATAGCCCATAATCGCATACAATCGGTTACAATCTTTTCTTTATGCATATTTCGAACAAGATAATCGTAAACCCCAAGCTGTTTGTACAATTCCTCTTCGGTGCCGAGATAATTGTCGAGCCCTATTGCCAGCAGGTTCTCATCTGAAACAGCCGACTGGTTAAAACCAGAGATAAAGGTAATTATGGATGGCACCTGCTTTTCGGGGAAATAATACTTGTAATGCCTGAAGGCATCTGTAAGCTCTTTTTGCAACTCATTCAGGTCAGGAAAAACCTCACGGGTGCGCTGGTAGATTTTATAATTTGTAAAATCGGTGATGAAATCTTTCAGGTATCCGGCGTAATATACATTTTCATCAGACCCAATACGGATAATTCGATGATTGAAAATATCGAAAAAGTTACCGTATTTTTCTTTAAGCATCGGGATATGTTCATTCACTTTGGCGGGGTCAACGGCGAAAAGATCCTGCTCAAACCTCTTTATTTCCAGGTTAACAGCTATGCCTTCAATGTCGGCTGGTTGGTCGCTTCTCCTGCAATTGCCGGTCAGGAAAACCAAAAGAATAATAATTAAGGTTCGATACATAACGTTCAGAATAAAAAAAATAAACGTAACGAATTTTTTTCTATTATAACAAATGATGATGAAACTTTTTATCGGATTAATTATGAAACTCTGCACTAAAAGAAAGATTTGTTTTTATATTTTTGTATAAACTAAATCAACTGACATGAAAAAAATATTAGTAATCTGCCTGTTATCAGGAATTTCAGTTTTTGGTTTTTCTCAAAAACTAAAACTCGGCGTTTGTCTAAACCCTCATTTTGACTGGTTTAATGAAAATTCAAGCGTGATGAAATCTGCCGGTTCCAAGGCGGGTATATCGGGCGGGCTTGTTATCGAAAATTATTTCACCAAAAATTATGCTTTTATCACGGGCATCCAGCTTGGATCATTTGGCGGTAACATGGCCTATGACGATACCATTACCCTGCAGACTGAAGACAACAATGTTAGGGTTCCGGCAGGTGTTGATGTAAAGTACAAACTGCAATATGTATCAATACCTGTGGGGTTAAAATTAAAGACCAACCAGATTGGTTTTTTTTCTTATTATGCCAACCTGGGTTTTATGCCGCAGGTTAATATCAGGGCAAGGGCCGATGCATCATCACATGCAGACAATGCATCTGTTGGTAAAGAGATTGGTGTTTTTAATGCATCCTATTTCTTTGGGGGCGGAATTGAATACGGTATTGGCGGAAATGCAGCAATTGTTGTCGGGGTAACTTACAACAATGGCTTTGTGGATATTCTCTCAAAACAAAACTTAAAACAAAACCTGAATTTCCTTACCATAAATTTGGGTGTAATGTTTTGAAACCTGTTGTTATATGAAGATTACCCTGGCACAGCTTAACTATATTATCGGAGATTTCGAGGGAAATTTAAAAAAAATAATCAATGTTATTCACGGTGCCAGGGACCGAAGAAGCAACCTGGTTGTTTTCTCCGAACTGGCCATATGCGGATACCCTCCCCTTGATCTGCTGGAACATAAATATTTTATTGAGAGGTGCCATACCTTTGTAAACAAGGTTGCTGAAGAGTGTAAAGAAATCGCGGTTATGCTGGGTGCTCCGGACCTGAACTCCCATGCCAAAGGTAAAAATCTTTTCAATGCGGCATTTTTCCTGCACAAGGGCAAAACAGAACAAATTATACATAAAGCGTTGTTGCCTACATACGACATCTTTGACGAATACAGGTATTTTGAACCAGGCACCGATTTCAGGGTTGTTGATTATATGGGATCAAAAATCGCCGTTACAGTATGTGAAGATTTATGGTATGAACAACCCATTTTGACCGGCTTTGGTAAAGACAAACTTTACAGCGTTTCACCACTGGAAAAGCTCTGCCTGCAGAACCCCGACTTTATTATTAATATTGCAGCATCTCCGTTTTCGTACACGCAGGAAACCATTAAAAGAAATATACTTTCATCTAATGCACAAAAATATAACCTTCCACTTGTTTATGTCAACCAGGTTGGTGCGAATACAGAACTTATTTTTGATGGCGGCTCGATGGTGCTGAACAGAAAAGGGGAGGTGGTGTTGAAATGTGAATCATTCAAGGAAGATATAAGGGATATTGACATCCCGGGCATTTTCGAAGCCAATCCGATGGCTGAAACAACTTCTTCTGAAATAATAATTGAAAACATACACAACGCCCTGGTATCAGGCATTAGTGACTATTTCAGAAAAATGGGTTTCAGCCGGGCAGTACTGGGCCTTTCGGGGGGTATTGATTCGGCTGTAACGCTTGTACTTGCTGTTGAGGCTTTGGGCAAAGAAAACGTGAGGGTATTGATGCTGCCCTCCAAATATTCATCGGGGCATTCGGTTACAGATGCCGTGGCCCTGGCTGAAACCCTTGGTGTACGGTACGACATTCTCAGCATCAAAGATATTGTATCGCAGTTTGATGCCGTGCTTAAACATATGTTCGAGGGACTTGAGCCGGGTCTCGCTGAAGAGAATATCCAGGCCCGCATCAGGGGAAACCTCCTGATGGCCATTTCGAACAAGTTTGGCAATATTCTTCTGAATACATCCAACAAAAGCGAAGCAGCAGTAGGCTATGGCACCCTTTATGGCGATATGAGCGGCGGGCTATCGGTGCTTGGCGATGTTTATAAAACCGATGTATACAGGCTGGCAAGATACATCAACCGCGAAAGAGAAATTATTCCTGAAAACACCATCATAAAGCCTCCTTCTGCCGAATTAAGGCCCGATCAGAAAGACTCGGATTCACTACCAGATTATGATATACTCGATAAAATTCTGTTCAATTATATCGAACTGAAAAAATCTGCTGATGAGATTATCAGGCTTGGTATTCATGAAGAAATTGTGCATAAAACCATCCGCATGGTAAATGCCAATGAATACAAGCGCTACCAGACGCCCCCGATATTACGCATCTCTTCCAAAGCTTTTGGCATGGGCCGAAGGATGCCGCTGGTCGCCAAATACTAATTAGTGGCTCAAAGAAAACGCCAATTACTGCGTTATGCTCGTCTTTCAAGTCAGTCATTTGCTTTAGTAAACTCCTGACTTTCAAGACTTGCATGCCTTGTTCTTGACGCTTTCTTAGAAGCCACTTCTGAATAATAAGAGTTTTCTTAGAGACATTAATTAGTGTCTGTCTTTAAAGTCCGCATACTTCGTTGCACTCGTGCTCAAAAAGGTCATTTACGCATGGTAAACTCCCTTTTTTCGGACTTCACGCGCCTCGTCTGCGAACTTTATAGAACAGCCACAAACTTTATGGACAAATACTGATTAATATCACTATTGTCCGATTAAATTTAATAATGTTTATATTTCGTGCCTACGGCACTGTGAAATAAATATACAATTGCCTGTTCTAT
>JAFGPL010000056.1 GCA_016936215.1 Bacteroidales bacterium | reverse complement strand
GGATAAAACCTGTAACCGGGCAGGCATTGACCTTCAACACACACAATGTAGGAAAACCAAAAGATATTGAGCTAAAGCCTTTCTACAATACCTACGATGATTATTACAGCGTTTATTTCGACTATTTTACCCACGCCGATTGGGACAACCGGAAAGCCGAATATGAAGCCGAAAAAACAAGGCAGCAGGAGATTGAAGAAAGAACCCTGGATAACTTCCGTATTGGAGAAATGCAACCCGAACGCGATCATAACTTGTTTGCCACAGAACAATCCTATGTCGATCAGGCATTAGGACGTTCCGGTCGTGAAGCGCGTGCCGGTAATTACTTTACATTTGAAATGAAAGTCACCGACACAATACCGTTAAACATAATGTTAACCTACATTGGCGACGATAAAAACCGGTTATTTGATCTCCTGGTTGATGATGTAAAGATAACCACGATAGAATGGAATGGCGGACAAACCGGCAGGTTTTACGATGTTGAATACAACATACCCGCTGAACTGGTAAAAGGAAAATCCAAAGTAACCGTTAAAATAGACGCCAATCACAACCGCACGGCTGGCAGAATATTTGGTTGCCGTATCATTAAAACCAATGATCTATGAAACCTAAAAAATTACAATCCCTGATTGTTTTCATATGCCTGACATGGCTATCGTCCTTTGCCTCCGGACAAGAGAAAGATTACCCTATTCGTCCGGTTCCTTTTACCAAAGTACAAGTAACTGATGACTTCTGGGCACCCCGTATCCGGCTGAATCACGACGTGACTATCCCAATAGCCCTGAAGCACTGTTACACAACAGGCAGGGTTGACAATTTCATGATTGCCGGAAAGTTAAAACCCGGTAAATTCTGTACCGAATATCCCTTTGATGATACAGATGTTTACAAGATTATTGAAGGTGCCAGTTATTCCATTCAGACTTTCCCCGATAAGAACCTGGAAGCCCGCATAGATACGTTAATTTTCTACATAGGGAAAGCCCAGGAACCGGATGGTTACCTGTATACAAACCGTACCATCGACTCAACCAATCTTCATGAATGGGTAGGGAAAAAACGCTGGGAAAAAGCCCCTGAACTGAGTCATGAACTCTATAACTGCGGCCACCTTTTCGAAGCAGCTGTCGCACACTATATGGCCACCGGCAAAAGAAGCCTGCTTGACATTGCCATAAAAAATGCCGACCTGCTGGTAAGGGATTTCGGACCCGGTAAACTTGCCTATGAACCCGGGCACCAGGTTGTGGAAATGGGACTTGTTAAAATGTACCGGGTAACCGGGAAAAAGGAATATCTCGATCTGGCAAAGTTTTTCCTGGATATAAGAGGAAAAGGAACTGACTATAGCCAGGATCATAAAAAGGTTACTGAACAAACCGAGGCCGTGGGCCATGCTGTGCGGGCCATGTACATGTATTCGGGAATGGCCGATGTGGCAGCTATTAAAGGCGAACAGGCTTATCTGCGTGCCCTGAAGTTAATCTGGAAGGATATTGTTGATTACAAATTCTATATTACCGGTGGCATTGGCGCTGCCGGTGGTCACGAAGGTTTCGGACCCAAATACGACCTTCCCAACATGTCGGCTTACAACGAAACCTGTGCATCAATTGGTGAAGTTTATTGGAATCACAGGCTGTTTTTATTGCATGGCGATGCTAAATATTACGACGTACTGGAAAGGGTGCTCTATAACGGACTTATCTCAGGCGTTTCACTAAGCGGTGACCGTTTTTTCTACCCCAACCCACTGGAATCCATAGGTCAACATGCCCGCAGCGAATGGTTCGGATGCGCCTGTTGTCCGAGCAACCTCTGCCGCTATATTCCCTCTGTTCCCGGGTATATTTACGCAGTGGATAAAAACAGGCTTTATGCCAATCTTTTCATAGGAAGCAATGCCCATATCGATTGCTTTGGCGGCACGCTCGAAGTGATTCAGAAAACCGGTTATCCGTGGGATGGCGAAGTTACATTTCAACTTAATCCGGATAACAATACGGTTTTTGAATTGGCTGTCCGCATCCCGGGCTGGGCACGCAACCAACCAGTTCCCGGCAATCTCTATGCTTTCAGAACAAATGATTCCGCTACGGTAAAAATACTGTTAAATGGCAAGCCTTATGCGTATACCCTGTCGAACGGCTATGCCATTATTAAAAACAATTGGAAAAAAGGCGATAGGGTTACCCTGTCGTTGCCAATGCCTGTCCGGTATATTAAAGCTCATGAACAAGTGGCAGCCAATCGTCATAAAACTGCCATTCAGCGGGGCCCGCTGGTTTATTGTGCCGAGTGGGCCGACAATAAAAACGGACACGTGCTGAATTTAATGCTCGATACCACATTGGTCCCCAGCCCCGAATTCAGACCTGAAATGCTTAACGGAATAGTTGCACTTACAGGCCAAGCCAGCAGTGTTAGTAGAAATTCCGATGGTACAACAGGTATTTCAAAGGAAACAATAACTGCTATTCCTTATTATGCCTGGGCCAATCGTGGTTCTGGTGAAATGGCTGTATGGTTTGCCACACAACCATCTGTAGCCCGTCCTTTGCCTGCCCCCACGCTGGCTTCTTCCGGCAAAATATCGGCCTCATTTACAACTAAAACATTAATGGCAGTAAATGATCAGATGATCCCGGAAAATTCAAATGACCGGAATATGCTGTATTATCACTGGTGGCCTATGAAAGATTCTCTTCAATGGATTCAGTGTTCCTTTACCAAACCTGAGAGCATTTCAAAAGCTGCCGTTTACTGGTTTGATGACGGCCCCTGGGGAGGGTGCCGGGTTCCGGAATATTGGAAAATTCAGTACCTGGATAAAAACGGCAACTGGGAAGACGTTTTAAACCCTGCTGCATACGGAACTGAAAAGGACCAATTCAACCCTGTTCGATTCGATGTTGTTAAAACACAGGGTTTACGTTTGGTGGTGAAATTGCCCCGTGAATATGCCAGCGGAGTGTACGAATGGACATTTGAATAAAACACCAAAAGGTTCTGTTTCTTTGTAGAAATGAAACCCAATGAGGTTCATTTCTTTTCAAAAAGGTATATTAACTCTTGTGAATGCGGTTTAAAATTATTCAGCTGTTCATAAACCTTCAACGAAGAAATGCTGTAGGGAAAAATCTCACATATTCCGGCCAACCTGTAGTTTTTATGAATGTATTCATTCGTCCAGTTGAAAATGAACAAGTTTGAATGCGGACCTTTCAGCCACGATGTGCCTATGTTGACATAGATCAAGAATGCTGGTTTGTTTTGTTCAATTTCTTTGATCATTTCCTGTTGCATCGAAAGCGCATAGTCATGCGATTCCATTAAACCATAGGTATAGAGATATCCTGTTGCAGCATACCTGTCGGCATAGAAGCAAATTTGTGGTTCTGAGCCAAGCACAGCTATTTTATCTTCTGCGTTGGTATGGTTTTTCAGAAATTCCGCAATTTTCACTGACTCAGCAAATGGATTTGAACCATATATTTGTTTGCATGATATTTCGGGGTTCTGCTTAAACAAGTAATTAGCGTTTGCTTTAATGCCCGTTCCAATCAATACCAAAAACAAGAAAAAGCCAATAATTGTGAAACAGGACATTTTTGTTTTGTCTGCAATATAGCGTGTAATGACCTCAAAAAAAACTGCAACACTTAACGCCACTGCCGGCAGGAGGGTTATAAAATAATGCGGCCGGAAATAAAAGCCGGGTAAAATAGTTAAAAAAGAAAAAAAGAAAAATGAAAAAAACAAAATTCTATGCTGTATCCAGGACTTACTGATTGGCACCAGAAGAAGGCCCAATAACGAAACAATCCAAAGTGCAACATATCCTGTTGATGTGTAATTTTCTGTAATAGTTCCAACTGCCATTTTGAACATGGGTAAAGCGTCGGAAACCGGCACCTGATTGCCGTATTTTGAAAGATACGTGACTGTCCAAAACCAAAAATTCCCGAAATCGGAAAAAAAGTACAAATAAAACATCATAGTAAGAACCGGAATTATAAACCCTGCCACTAAGATTGCTATGTTACCCGCCAACTTAATGAAGGGTTTTTTATTGCATTCTTTTAGCAATATCAGGGTAATACCCAAAAACAGAAAGAAAATTCCGGATTGTTTGCATATAAAGGCCATTGAAAGTAATCCACCTGCAGTAAGATATTTGAATGTTTTATTTTGCTCATTTTTATACAATTGCAAAAGAACATAAATGCCACACAATGCAAAAAAGCTAACAAAATGCGTGGCATGGGCAGCCTGGGCCAGCAACGTCCAGGAGGTTCCCATTATGCCAAAGGTTGCTGCCGATATTAATGCACCGGTTTTTGAGATAAAGGTTTTTGAAATTAAAAACAAAAGAAACATGGAGGCAACAATAACAAGAGTCAATCCCATATGTACACCCGTTACTGACCTTCCAAAGATTTTCATAATCAGGGCATACAGGTAATAGGTGCCGGGAAGCTTCATATTGTATGCCAGCGAATAGGGCGGGTGACCGTCAAGTATAAGTTTGCCCATATAGGCAAATTCGCCCTCATCGCGCTCAAACGGGAAATCAAGTAAATGAATTCGAGCAATTATTACAAAGAGTACCGAAAGCCCAAATAAATAGTATATCAGCTTATCGTTATCCGGTAATGTGGCCCTGCCCCTGTTTGCTTCCTGTTTTTTTTTGTTAATCACTACCTGTTGCGGCATCTTGCCCACCATAGTCCTAAAAGGTTAACGAAATTCTGAAAAAAACAATAGTTTTAAATCCCCTTACGAATGAAATTATCGCAACAAGAAATAATTGATGCTTTAATCTGTTACTTTAATAACAACCAGGCAAAAGGGACTGTCCATACTTGCAGGCTTGCTAATTCCCGTCCATGATCCCATTTTTCTTTTAACGGTTTCGGTATACTCGCCGGTAAGCGGATTAAACCATTGGATTTCCACCTGTTTTTGTTGCACCTGGGTATCAGGCGTCCCTTCGAGACTGTAGGTGCCATACGGTAAAAGGTAAATGAACAGTTTTTTGTTGTCGGTAAGACAATAGGGAGAGTAG
>JAFGPL010000055.1 GCA_016936215.1 Bacteroidales bacterium | reverse complement strand
TCGATGCACCCTGCTCCGATCCTGAAGGTCTGACCTGGGATGGTACTACACTGTGGCTGGGCGATGCAGGCGCAAACACAATCATGAAGATTGATTTGTGTGACGGTACTGCTGTTAAGACATTGGCTGGACCGGCCCAGTCGGTAAACGGACTGACATATGACGGAAGATACCTGTGGAGCAGCGACCGGAACCTCGATGAGATCTATATGGTTGATCCAGGATCAGGCGAAGTGATCATGATTGTTGATGCTCCGGGTCCCTATTGCAGAGGCATGGCATGGGACGGAAGTCATCTCTGGAATGTGGATTACCAGACTGATTCCCTGTACTGTATCGTCCGTCAGGACGATGAGGTGTACAGACATACTGATACGCGAAGCGCACGGATTACCCTGACCCATGAGGTTAAAGTTTATGGACAGGGAAAAGTAAAAAGTCTGGATGTTTTCATTGCGATACCGGAAAACATGATCCGGCAAAAGATTCTGGATCATTCATTCATGCCTCAAAACTATACCAGGAGAACAGACCGCTGGCAGCAGCCGGTAGCTTCGTTCGAATATCAGGACATTTCATCGGAACAGACCGTACAATCCATTATGGTAGTGGATGCTGAGGTTTCAGCCATCAGATATTTCATTGATCCTGAACAGGTCGGGTCACTGGAATCCATACCAGGCAATATCTCACGGTTGTATACCACAAACGGAAGCAAGTACATGACTGATGATCCATACATACAAAAGATTGTCAGGGAAGTTGTCGGCAATGAAACAAATCCATACTGGATTGCCCGAAAGATATTCAATTATATACGCAATAACCTGGAATATGAAATGGCAGGAGGATGGAATGCAGCACCGGTGGTTTTACAGCGGGGCACAGGATCCTGTTCGGAATATACTTTTAGCTTCATTTCCATGTGCCGTGCTGCCGGACTTCCTGCCCGGTATGTGGGTGCTCTCGTGGTGCGGGGTGATGATGCCAGTCTGGATGAATCCTGGCACCGCTGGCCGGAAGTTTACCTTCCGAATTATGGCTGGGTACCCATGGATCCCCAGGGAGGAGATAAGCCTTCCCCCCGTGACCAGGCCATGTACATTGGAAACCTGTCAAACCGTTTCCTGATAACCACTCAGGGCGGAGGTGACTCGGAATATCTGGGCTGGTACTATAATGTGAATGAAATGTACCAGACTGAGCCACAGGTAAAGGTTCATATCGAGAAATTCGGTGAATGGGAACCCCTATACTAGCGATAGCGGGCATACGTAACTTACTGTTTTCATTTCATCAGGATCAGTAACAACATCATTGAACAATAATCAGGTTCAGCCTTTTTCTCAGCTTTCCGAAGGTAAAATTCGAACATATCTTCAGGAAAACATTATTTATCCAGCTGAAGCAATGAATGCTTCAGATACGGGAATGGTATTTGTAACAGTAAATATGAATAAAGGCGGGATTATTAATTTGTAAATTAAATGATGTTTTTATTAACTTTCAGGCTTATTTTTGGAATAGTTCTAATATGGATGATATACATGACAAAAAACCGGACGAAAATCTTATCCGTTCGACCCTGCGCGCGCTAACCCAACCCTTTATCGACCTTCTGCATACATCACGTGCCCTTCTCGGTGTGAATATCTCCTATGTGCTTGAGGGTATCACCTATTTTGGAATAGTAGGCCTTTTGGCCATTTTCTTTAACGATTACATTGGGCTGGACGACAGGCAGGCAGGTTTAATGGTTGGATTTCTAACCGGGGGCATAACCCTGGCTATGCTGTTTCTGGGTGCGACGGTCGACTGGATCGGGGTTCGTAAAGCCTTCCTGTATTCGCTGGTATTTATTCTGGTTGGCAGGGTATTGCTGACCACCTCCCCGGCGTTCGGACAGTCTGGCATCTGGAATTCGGCCCATATCCTGTCAATTTTTGGCATTCTGGGTATTATTATAGGTTATGGTATTTATCAGCCGGCTGCCTATGCTGCCGTAAAAAAGTTTACAACCGCAAAGACTGCTGCAATGGGCTATGCCATGCTCTATGCCCTGATGAATCTTGGCGGTTTTCTTCCGGGATTGATTTCACCGCCGGTAAGAAGGGCTTTCAATATTACAGGAGTATTCTGGTTGTATATAATTTTAACGGTTGCAGGAATTATTGCAGTGGCAGTAATTATCACACGAAAGGCGGAAAAAGAGGCCACGCAAAATTCATTGGATGCGAAACAGCGTGAAGAAGATGAATTGGAACACTTATCGGGGAAAGAAAAACTGAAATACTATTTTGAACATTTTCCCTTAAAAGACTTTCGCTTTCTGTTCTTCATTTTTATACTGATCCCTGTTCAGACCCTTTTTGCACATAACTGGCTTACCCTTCCACAATATACCAGCAGGGCATTTGAAGGATTTGTGCAGAATAATTTCGAGTTTTTTGTCAACCTCAACCCCATTCTCATTTTTATCCTGACTCCAGTGGTTACGGCACTGACAGCGAAAAAGAATACCTATAAAATGATGATAGCCGGTACACTGGTCATGTCTGTGCCAACCTTTTTATTGACCTTCGGACCGAATGTATATACCCTGATGGGTTATCTGATCCTGATGACCATAGGGGAAGCAATGTGGCAACCACGCTTTCTGCAATGGGTGGCTGAAATAGCTCCCAGAAATATGACCGGTATTTACATGGGTATCGGACAGTTTCCATGGTTTCTTACCAAGGTTTTGACTTCCCTCTATTCAGGCTGGTTTTTAATGAGATACTGTCCGGATAATACACCTGTTTCCGAACTGAATACAGAGACCCTGTGGCTTATTTACGGACTGATCGCCGTCTCATCACCTATAGCCCTCTTTCTGGCAAGGAAATGGATGCTGAAAGGATTTAAATAACAGGCTCCTTATAGAAAATCACCGGTCAACAATTAATTAAAATTTAAACTGCGCAACAATTATGAATGCGAAAATTATTTTTGAATTTTTGTTGGACCTAAAATTCAACAATAACAGGAACTGGTTTAAGGAAAATCATGACAGATACCAATGTGCGAGATCAGAATTTGAGCAGTTTGTTGATTCATTAATCCCGGAAATAAGACAAATTGATGACAGCATAAATGTAACATCGGCAAAAGAATGCTTGTTCAGGATTTTCAGGGATGTGAGATTTTCAAAGGATAAAGAACCTTACAAAACAAATTTCGGAGCCTATATAGCAAAAGATGGCAGAAAAAGTCCCTATGCCGGTTACTATGTTCATTTCGAGCCCGATGATTCGTTTATTGGTGGCGGAATATACATGCCTGAACCATCAATATTAAAATCAATACGAAACCGGATCTTCGAGAACCCGGAAGTATATAAAAACATCATCAGAAATGGTAAATTCAATATGTACTTTCCGGATATATACGGTGAGCAGCTAAAGACTGCCCCTAAAGGTTTTCCAAAAGACTTTCCGGATATTGATCTGCTGAAGAACAAACATTATGCAGTAGCGCACCAGGTTAGCAATTCTTTCTGGTTTGAAAAGAATGTTCTGAATGCTGTTGTTGATATTTTTAAAGTCCAATATGACTTCAACCGGTTTCTGAATGACATCATCATGAAAACTTAAATTTTAATCACCAGGCTTCCCCGGTGATCTACGGTGCATTTACATGAACACGATCATGAACATACAATAGACAAAACACCCAAAATCCTTCATGTACACAATCATTCAAACAAGACAAAAAATCTGACGCTGTGGATCCTGTTTCTGGTATTTGTACTGGGACCGTGTGAGCCGCTTATACCATTACTGATGTATCCGGCAGCACAGGCATCCTTTCCCGGATTGATTGCCGTAACCGTTGTTTTTGCATTAACAACAACAGGTACCATGCTGGCAGTGTTTTTACTTGTCAATTATGGTATTGCATTCATTAAAACGGAAAAGCTGGAAAAATATATACATGTAATTGCAGGTGCAACAATCGCCCTGAGCGGTGTTCTGATACTTTTAGGCTTATAGCCAATACCGCCTGTTAATTGCAATTAAATAATCCGCTAACAAATACAGTGCTGTTTTGATTGATTTTTAAAAGGATAATTACAAGATGCATAAAACAAACGAGAGCAGATTACCCGAAGGCTTTAATTTGTGAATAATCCTCCTTTCTAAAGAAAAAAATCAGCTGAAATGACAGCCTGTCATAAAAAAAGTTACTTTTGCATCCGAAATCATAATTATTAAGATAATGGACGACGGCCCGTATCACTGTAGATTCAAATATTAACACTTCTGTAAGGGGCTGTTCAGGTCTCCTTACAGAATAAATGTAAGGAGACAAAATCATGATCAAAATCTTCAAAACATTCGGGGGCTATGTTGAAATAACCAGTCCCGAGAAAGGTTGCTGGATTAATGTTATCAAACCTTCTGAAACCGATCTGCAAAAATGTTCAGATGATTTCGGATTAACAGGAGACTTGGTGAACGACATTCTGGACGTTGACGAAAGGCCCCGTATCGAGTTTGAAGACGATTTTACATTAATCATTTTACGAATACCAGTTGAAGTGCCAAATAACGGAGTGCCATTTCATACGGTCCCTCTCGGAATTTTCATTACAGAAAATTTTACGCTGACACTCTGTGTACAGGACAATGAGGTTCTGCCAATCGGGAAGCCTTCCCCGTTCAGGGAGCAATACCGCCAGATAACGGACAGCATAAACTTCATCCTGCGCTTGTTTTTACGTTCAGGCAGCCTGTATCTCCGATATTTAAAGCAAATTAATCAAATGACGTCTTCAATAGAACAGGACCTTGAAAAATCGATCAAGAACAAGGAACTGAACAAGTTGCTGAAAATGGAGAAATGCCTTGTATATTTCATTACATCCATTAAAGCAAATGAAATCGTTCTTGCCAGGCTCCGAAACTCAAGGAAAGTCACCAATGAGCTAAACGAGGACCTGCTGGAAGATGCATTTATCGAAAACAAGCAGGCACTTGAAATGGCTCAGATCTATTCCGATATACAAAGCGGAATGATGGATGCATTTGCTTCCGTGATTTCAAATAACCTGAACGTGGTGATGAAACAATTGACGCTCATCTCAATTATACTGATGATCCCGACATTGATTGCCAGTATTTTCGGAATGAATGTACCAAATTACATGGAAAGTGCAATCTGGGCATTGCCTGCAATCATTGCCGGTTCTTTGTTTCTTTCATTTTTAGGCGTTATTGCATTTCGGAAACGGCAATGGTTTTAAAACCCGTCATAAGTTCTTAACCATAATCTGTCCTGCTGAGTAAGAATAATCAGTTTGTTCCTGACACTTAAAATTAGCATAAGATGCAGAAACATCCAGACATACCATGTAACCACTGAAACTGATAAAAGGCGGATTTTTTTCCGCCTTTTTGCCGGTCCGCCTGGGCTCGAACCCTGGACACCTTGTTAAGAGACATGGGTATGAACATAGCCTCATACGCTGCCTTGTTCGCTGTGTTTTGACTTTAGCTGATCTTCTGTCATACCGTTCACATCCATTTGTCTTTTTTATGGTTGCCAATATCTTATCTCTACGCCTCTTGAATGTCCATATACACTGCCCGGATAAATCTCAAATGTCGCAGTGTTATTATTAATAGAATAATCATAACCTATAACAGGATCAACCATCGGCGCATAATACCCAAATGTCATCTCTAAATTCTTATCAACCCCGGTGCCACTATACACTTTAACCCAGCTTGGATTACCCGGATCCTTATAACCCCATTGAGCAACTAAAAACTCATAATTTATAGTCCCACTTTCTAAAATTACTTCCTTAAAAATTGATTCATTTTTGTAATATGGCCAATATATGTAACTTTTTTCCTTATTGATATCCCTAATAGTATCGGTTACAGACGTAAAAACTTCATCGGTCATGAAATCGGCAGGAGCTAAACTTGATGTCGGTGGTTTTACAATAGGTGGAGATATCCCATCAGCAAACGTATTAAGCCCATAATTATACATTACAGCTCCGGGCTTGTAACCGTAAACAACCAAATTGTCAAGATATATGGTATTATCCTGGAATGGCTCTCTTCCCGCACCAAAGAAATACATCATTCGCAATAATTCCGGCTTCCCGTAATCCTCCCCTTGTGATACCGATCTTGTTTTAAATCCCGAATACCTGTTATTCAATTCGCCATCAACATATATTTCAAAAAAACCATTCTCCTTTCCAAGATCATTCACCCTCAATCTCATTTGTATATGCTGCCACTTTCCTTTAGGTATATTATAATACCCGCTATCGCCTTTTGCATGGCCACTTGACGTATTAGGGTGAAAAAATAAATATGACATGATATTTTCGCTGCTTCCGGATACATTACCGACCCACCCCGCAAATCCATTTATTTTATTAACCGTATCATTGGATGTTGAAATATTATCTCCCATATAAAAACCTCCGGGAAATTTTGTACTTCCAGTACCCCCCTCCCAATCCGGATCAAAGTCAGCTTGCCCATACCAATCATATTCACACCATATCTCTGTTGCGGTATCACCAAGATTAACCATAAATTGCCAACCCCTGTCATCACCCTCTTGGTTAGTTACTGCCCATACCTTATGATATGGTTGCGGAAACGTATCAACAATTTCCTGTGCCGTTTCTTCAAAAATCCCATTTATTGGCCACATACTCATAAGTCCACTATATGAACTAACATCGGCGGTTGTGCATGTTTCAAAATCATTATACAAATAATATCGTATTGTGTCTTCTTCTTCACCAGGTCCTTGAACATACTTCCTTAAAAACAAATGTTCAACATCATCACGGTATGGATAGCCTTGTGTTTCTTTTCTATATACGCCTAATCCTAAATATGTTTCCTGCAAATCTCCTCCCTCCCGATCATCTGACCTGCTTAAAGTTGAGAGCCCATATCCCACTACCCCACCACAGCCAGAAGCCAAACTTGCATCTGTAAATTCTCCCCCTGCACCAATACTTTTATCCAATACATCATTTACACAACATCTCAACGTGGTTCCTTCAACTTCTAATCTAATAACATCATTAACATTCCCAGGATCCCCGGTATCTAATTGTATCCATGAATTGTCAATCACCGTACTCAAATAACTTGTGTTTGAAGTGCTATACCAGGCATAATAATTACTGCTTGACATTCTCACACCAACACCATTAACAACACCACTGACCAATGATGTTATTGTGGCCTTTGAATATTGATCATTGTCATAAATCCCTTTATAATAAGCCCCCACTTGTGTATCGTTTTGATTTGGATATACTTCACCGTCAGAAGCAGGTTTATAAATAGCCATTGTACCCCTTGCCTGAAAGCAAGATCCTTGTCCAGCGATTGTCGCAGTAGTATATGCATCAAAATTGTCGGTATACTGGCCATAAAGTGTAAAGTAAAAAACTGACAATATTATTATTAGTAAGTTTTTCATTGTTCTTGTTATTTATCAATTAAAAGTAAGTTCAATTTTTTAATATTTCTGCCTGTCTTAAGTAAAATAATGATTTTTCAGGGGAATTGAGAAATAAAAAAAGCAGGATGTTGTTCCTGCCTTTTTGCCGGTCCGCAGGGGCTCGAACCCTGGACACCGTGATTAAGAGACAAGGGATTATTATAATATACTATATTGATCTATAATATATTACATAAAGTAAGATTTTACTTCCACACGCAAATCGTATAACATAGATTTACAAAAACCAACACGTTTAAAACTTCCTATACAGAAATTATTATAATCTTCTTTTCCTCATATAAATTTGAGAAATATCTCTGAACAGGAAAAGATAGGCAGTCATTGTCAGCCAATGATAGCGTATCAGAAAAATATATACAATTTTGTAAAACTCATTATAAATCAGTGTAATGAAAGAAGAGAAGAAGTATACTTATATTCAATTTCCTTTATGTTTGTTGCAGGAAACTTATTATGATGCCATGGAAGGATTTAATCAGATAATTGATTTTGGCATCGTAAATTATGGT
>JAFGPL010000054.1 GCA_016936215.1 Bacteroidales bacterium | reverse complement strand
TTAAAATAAGAGTCTCAAGAAATAGAATAAACCAGGTAATTATCAGGTACAATTTAGTATAACCTGATATTGCCCAAAATTGTTATTCCCGGAGAATTTCATTCGTCAGGAAAATAAGCCAGCCAACCAGCTGATAATGCCAGAATGTTAGTTTAATGTGCTTTAGATAATTTTGAATATCCATTATCAAGATATTTAAAACAAAGGATTATTAAATTACAAAGCATTTCTGATCAATATTAACTATTAGTGAACAGTTTAGTTGATCAATTTTGATTAGAAAACCTGACTTCCCATAGTTTTTCCCAACTTAACCAGAATTATCATAGAATGGTCCAGAAACCATACCGCATTTCCGCCATAACAAATATACTTAATTACAGCTCTGCCCCGTCACTTACATTTAATTCTGTGAAATACGAATGACGAAAATGACCAAATCAAAGTTTGTAATATTTTGACAACCAGTAAAATGATTTTTTCGAAAGGCTGAATGAAGCTGTAAACGGCTTTTTTCCCCTTTAAGTGGTTTTTATTAGAAGTGAATCAAATAGCATGATCTATAAAGGGAGCTGCTATTTCTCCGGGTTCAACTATTAAAGTTATATCCCCGGTAAGATTTTGGTCAGATATTTCAAACCTCTTGTCTATTATGAAAAAGCTCTGCCATAAACTACGAGGTTTTATCCTGGACAACCCTTCAAAAGCTGGCATTTATAAGGATTGGAAAATAAAAAAGTTCAGGGCCTGAAGCTATGAAATACTAATATCTACTTCATATCTGAAAGCAGGATACCAACAACCTTTTCCCTGAAAATCCTTCCGATCGGAATTTCGACATCCCTGATGTACATGCACATGCCGGTGCGATAAATGCCGGAATTCAGAATTCACAAAGGGAAATAATACCCGGGGCCGGTCACCTGATTCCAATTGAACAACCTGAATTATTTAATAATGCCATTGCAGGTTTTCTTGCCAGGATACCTGCTCATAAAATGAACTGAAAAATTAAGGCCGGTAAAATGTCTTACCGTTTAGTAATTTCTATTATGTAATATTTAAATATTAATTATAAAGAATGAAAAAGGGAAATGATAATTATAACAGGATAGTGACATTTAAAACGACCTCCATGGGATTGATTGCCCTGCAAACAGCCGGTACTTGCATGCGCAACATAGGCAAAGGGATCCCAAAGGTATGCACATGGTTTCCGATGAAAGATCAGTAATGACGAATCAGCTTTAACATTGAAGTCAAAATCACAGGCCAGTTTTTTGAAGCCTACACTCTGAACCTTACAAAACGCACTTATAAATAAGCCAAAAAAATTGAACGAGCTAAGTGCATTTTGTCACCAAAGAACTCTTTCGACGTATCTGATAAAAATGTAACTTTGTTTTCAACCTATGATATTCATAGTCAGAAAATGTATTGGTGGCATATTTATAATATGTTGTTTATAAATTTTATATACTAATAAAAGAAGGTGTATTTATTAACAATAATAATACAGTACACTAACAGTCAGCGCGTTAGCGTTTTTTCATGTACTAAGTAATTTACAACTTAACTTAACCTTCTCTAAATATGAATAATATTATAAATAAAAAATATAGTCGGTTTTCAGTCCTTATTTATTTAATCCTCATTTTACTTATTTCAACCGGAAAATCAGGAGCTCAATCTTCCAGCCAAACATCTGCTCCGTTCCTGGGATGGAACAGTTACGATTGCTATGGGACACATATTAATGAAAAACTGACCCTGGAAAATCTGGATGCCTTTATTCAGAAACTTAAACCTTATGGTTATGAATATTTTGTGATCGACGCAGGCTGGTACAGGTATTATGATTTAAAACCGGGTGAAATCTGGCCTACTGATGGCGATAAAATGCATCTGACTATGGATGAATTCGGAAGGTTTACACCTGCTCCGGTCTATTTCCCTGATGGAATTAAAGCTATTGTTGATTATGCCCACAAACACGGGGTTAAGTTTGGATTACACCTGATGCGAGGCATATCGCGCGAAGCGGTTGAAAAAAACCTGCCAATAAGAGGAACAAAATATTTTGCCCGGGATATCGCTAATGTAAACGATACTTGCAATTGGAGCAACCTGAATTATGGTATTAATATGGATAAACCCGGCGCTCAGGAATATTACAACAGTGTTGTGGAGTTACTTGCCGACTGGGGAGTAGATTTTATAAAATACGATGACATTGTACACAAACCCAGGGAAATTAATGCGGTTGCCGACGCAATTGAAAAAACCGGAAAGAAAATAGTGCTAAGTATTTCTCCTGGTGATGATATTAATCCTGAGTTTTACAAAACTTATCAAAGAGCAGATATGATTCGGATTTCACGCGATGTTTGGGATTTACAGGAAGACATCGATATCTCGTTTGAACGATGGGAACATATAAAACCTTATGCAGATAAAGGATTTTGGTTGGATATGGATATGATACCCTTTGGTCATATCAGGATAAACTATCCGGTTACTATAAATAAGCTGAAATCGACACGTGGATACGCACGTATGGACTATTTTAGTTATTCACAAAAGAAGACTTTTATAACACAGAGAGCTATGGCAGCTTCACCTCTTTTTATGGGTGGCGCCTTAATCTCTTCGCCAAAAATTGTCTTTGAACTCATTACCAACGAGGACATGCTTGCTTGCAATCAAAATGGTGTAACAGGTGAATTAGTTACAAGAGTTGAAACTTATGCTGAAAAGGTGGATGTTTGGAAAACACCTCACAAAACAAATGAGAATGAGGGATGGATAGGAATTTTTAACCGGAATGCATACATGGAATTAATTAAACTTGACAAGCAGGAACTCGGCTTAAGTAATTCTGTTTATTATAACTTATATGATATCTGGGGGAAAAGGATATTGACAGATTCTGAAACATTCATTTTAGAAATTCCTGGGAATGATGTTATTTTTATCCATTACAAAATAAAAAACCTGTAAATATGAGTAGGTCATTTCGGTATTTCTTATGTATTTTAACGGCGACATTTCTGTTATTATCCTGCACTAAGAGCAAACTCACCCTTCATTTAGATTTTAATGCTTCCGCTCCGGAAATTCTATACGGTGTAGAAAAAATTAAAGAATTACATCATTCAAATGTTGTTGATTTTTCAGATAGCAATCCGGACCTGACGATTCAAGCCAGGCTTGATACGGTCAATTTAAAGAGTGAAGCCTACAGGATTGTTTCACAGAATAGGGTGGTAGAGGTTGCGGGTGGAGATGAAGTTGGTCTAATGTATGGACTGTTGGAGGTGAAAAACCAGTTGAAAACAGGGGGAAGGTCTGTTCAAAACAAACAAGAATCCCCAAACCTTATGTTCCGTGCAATAAAACATAATTTACCCTGGAGTACATACCGTAACAGTGAGGCGCTTAGCCTTCACTATGAAACTTGCAGGGATACCAGTTATTGGGAGGCATTCCTTGACATGATGGCAGAGAACAGGTTTAATAAACTGACTTTGTGGAACCTCCATCCGTTTAACTATCTTGTAAAGACTGAAAAATACCCGGAGGCATGCGGTTTTAGTGACAAGGAACTGGCAGAGTGGCAAAAATTTTGGCGTACGTTGTTCCGTATGGCAAAGAACAGGGGGATTGAAACCTATTTGGTGAACTGGAATATTTTTGTTTCACCCGAGTTTGCCAAAGCGCACAATGTCTGTGACTATTGCATAGAAAACAAGCATTTCGTTCCAATAGGCGACACTTCCGAAATCATTAAAGATTATACCCGTGAGAGCGTCAAGGCTGTGATAGATACCTATCCCTATTTAACCGGATTAGGAATCACTTTAGGCGAAGGCATGGGGGGGATGACCGCTGATGAGCGTGAACATTGGCTGTTAGACAGCTACATTCAGGGTATGCGCATGGCTTCGCGGAAGGTGAAATTTATTCACCGGGTACCTCTTTCTGCCGGGACAGGAAGTGGAGGATCAACTTCGGTAGAGGTAGAGAAAATGACCAGAGAAAATCTGGACTCACTCACCTGTGTAGATGGACCAATAAATATTGAACTAAAATTTAACTGGTCGCACTCCTTTTCAACTCCTCATCTTGTAAAGGTTCATGGCGGGGAACTAACCGATGCTTACTGGAATCCGATGCCTGAAAAATACTACCTCGCCTGGATGATGAGGAACGAGGATTTTTTCATGTTGCGCTGGGGACAACCCGATTTTATTCGTAAACATATTACTACAAATGTGCATCCTTATGTAAATGGATATTATATTGGCTCTGAATGTTATATCCCTGCTAAAGATTATATTACATCATTGGCCGGTGCCAGCTATCGGTACGCTTTTGAACGCCAATGGATGTTTTACAAAGTGTGTGGAAGGCTGCTGTATGACCCCAATACGCCTGATGAATTTTTTACAGATGCGTTTGAACAACGCTTCCCAAAACTTGGCAAAAAACTTTTCGAAGCACAAACCAAAGCCAGTAAGGTTCCACTTATTATAGCTTCATACCAAAATGCCACATGGGATTTTTCATTGTACTCCGAAGGAATGCTCCAATCAACCATTAAAAATGGGGGAAAGGCATTAAGACTAATTCCCCTTGATGACATGGCAGATAAACAACCGATGGATCCCACATATTTGAGCATTTCTGAATTTCTCGAAAATGAATACAATTTACCAGATGATAAGATTTCACCAGTTCACCTTGCAGATTCGATAGAATCATTTTGTAATCAGGCACTTCTAGAAGTTAAAAGAATAAAACCAGGTAAAAATGTTGATTTACTGTACGAAGTGTCTGATATTAAAACATGGGCTTATCTGGGATTGTATTTTTCAAACAAGTTGAGAGCCTCTGTTGAATATAAGCGATTTATAATCTCACATGACGAAAAAGACCTTCAAAAGGCGATTGATTGGTTGACGATAGCTAATGCATACTGGCACTCGCTGGTCGAAGTAACTACCCCGGTTTATAAACCGGTTGAGCTTACACACTATTGCGAAAATGATAAAGAATTTGCCGAGGTTTTCTTTCATTGGTCTAAAGTTGAAGGTGAGGTAAAAGCCGAGCTGGATTGGTTACAAGGTCAGAAAGGCAACAAATAATCATTTTATATGTAATAATTTAATGGTGATTGGTTAATTTCAATTCCGATTATCTGACGCCATTTTCAAAAATTAGTTGTTTTGGAATCTGGCAGATACCTTCCCATGTAAAAACAATATTGGAAAGGAATGTCCAGGAAGTGAACTATTCTTTTTTCAAAAAAAATGACACAAAAATCAACCTTTATGAATAAATTGATCTTTATACTTTTAGCGGGGATACTATCTTCCTGTGGGACAAAAAACAATTTTGTGCAACAAAAAACTGACCTGACCGATAAATGGGATACAATCAGACCATTGGCTAATCCCGACAAGGGCTGGTATCATCACATGCTCGATAATGGTGTCCATAAATACCTTATTCAGGATGAAAAGGATTTAAGCAGTTTCACGGGGATGGATCATTTATATCTGCGTCTCGCCTGGGCTTTTCTGGAACCAGAAGAAGGGAAATTCGACTGGTCGTACATCGATAACATTGTGGAAAAATATGTGCCTCTGGGTTATAAGATTTCGTTCCGAATTTCGTGTAAAGAAACGGGTGTGGCCCCGGATGCAGTGCCCAAAGAAGTAAACGGAATCCGCTATGCAACACCTTATTGGGTAAGTCAGGCAGGTGCAAAGGGGAGCGAACGCCCTGAATTTGGCTCTGCATCCTGGACTCCCGATTGGGACGATCCTGTTTACCTTGAAAAGCTGGACAATTTCCACAGGGCATTTGCAGAAAAATACGATGGCAAATCCTGGGTTCGTTATGTTGATGTGGGCAGCATCGGTGAATGGGGAGAGGGCCATACCTATTTTTCAACCCGCATTCCTCCATCTGTTGAAGAGATTAAAACACACATGAATCTGCATTTGAAGCATTACAAAAACACACAACTGATAGTCGCAGACGATCTGCTGGCATACGAAAAGTCAAAAGAAGATCAGCAGGAACTGCTAAATTACGCATTGGAAAATGGATTCTCTTTGCGCGACGACAGCCCTATGGTGCAGGGTTATATGGAAAACGATCTTGAAACCTGGACAGTCAGGCACCCGGAGTTTTTTGCAGAGGTTTACAAAACCAGGCCAATCGTTTTTGAACTGGAACATTATGGTAAAGTTAAGAGTAACGGATACTGGCCCGGTAAAAATGGTGCAGGAATGATTCCGGAGTACCAGCTAACTGGTGCTGATATTTTTCGCAACGCGGTGAAGATTATGCGGCCAACTTATGTCGGGTTTCACGGCTATTTGGGTGAATGGCTGTCTGACAACCCTGATTTTACAAAAGAAATACTAAATATTTGCGGTTACTGGTATTTCCCAAAGTCAGTTAATTCAACCCTGTACAAAGACGGAAGATTATCATTCGAAATGGAATGGCTGAATAAAGGGGTGGCCCCGGCATATTCTGTCTACCAGTTAAGAGGAAAATTAATGCCTGCCGATAGCTCAGCCGGATCCATCGATTTTATAATTGAAAATTCAGGAAACAAAAATTGGATGCCAGGGCAGATCTTTAATGAAAAATATACGGCAATTCTTAACAGAAAGCCAGAGGGAGACTACCAGCTTGTCATTCAGCTTTTCGATAAAAAATCGGGAAAACCAGTTGAGATTGGATTATCAGAAAACTCAAAAGACAACGAATTTTTTATATTGCAAAAACTTAAATTTTAAAAAAT
>JAFGPL010000053.1 GCA_016936215.1 Bacteroidales bacterium | reverse complement strand
TGCTAATGACACGATGGTAATAGCCTTCGACTTCGCTCAGGCTGACTAAGGTGTCAACTAATTATTAAATAGTGGTTTAGCACTATCAAGGTCTCAGGCTGACAAAAGTGTCAACTAATTATTAAATAGTGTTTTAGCACTATCGAGGTCTCAGCCTGACAGTCACCCTGAGTCCCGGCTTGCCGGGAAAGGGTGTTTATTACCAATTATTTACTATTTAACTTGCGGATTTAGGGAAATACAAACCTAATATGAATAATTGTTTAACAGTTGAAACAAAAAACCCCCGGAAAACATACCGGGGGTTCACCTTAGAAGAAATAACTGCTGACAATTGACAGCCCTAGTTGTTGAAAAAGATACTCTTTGTTGACAGGTTTATATCATTATAAATCTTTAAGATATAAAAGCCCCTGTATAAATTCTCTGTATTTATGATCATAACTTTACCTGGCTCTATGTAGCTTTCGCTTCTGACGATTTTGCCGTTCAGGTCTACGATGTCAATGTTTGCTATTTCCGGTACCACAATGCATATATGGTCTGAGGCCGGGTTGGGATAAACTTTCAACCCGTTTTCAAATTCTGATGTTTCCAATCCCGAAGGCAATTCGGTGAATTCAATCTCAGGTAAGCGTTCAACAGCGGCAATATCAGACATACTTCTTACTTCAGTATATGATATATCTGATTTCTCAAATCTGCCAGATGGAAGTTTCAGTCTTAAAGATAATAATTTTACATTCTGGTCTATCCTGTCCAACGAATATGCAGTTATTTGATAGATGCTGTCTTTGTAATAGTTCGGTAGAGCAATAATATCTGAATGGATAATCGAAGTATCATACACAAGTTTTTCTTTGTTAAACTGTAATTGAAAATCGAAAGAATGTACCACAAATGAGGCTGAAATATATACTGGTATATCAATACTATCTGTTCCGTAGCGGGTTACATTTGCCAGGTCAATAACAATTTTATCATTATTCATTGTGCTTTTGAGTGCAGGGTTTGTAGCAGCCCTTGTACTTTTTAGCTTTCCATCAGAAGGGATATCATTGTAATTGCCATTAATGTCCCCAAGCAGTATACCTGTATATTTCTCGTATTCAATCACCGGGCAATCGCTATCATCAAGAAGGTTTACCGGATGACACTGTGCAACAGCAGGTACATTCCATTTAGAATAACCTTTTTCATCTGGATCGGGAAAAACACTTGATATTTTGAATTGGGGGTTTGTGCCAATGGTTTTTGAATCAACAAACAACCAATCTTTAGAAGGTTTGCTTATTACTTTTATACCTTTATTGTTATAGTTCCAGGATTGTTTGAATTCTTTGATCCTTCGAACTGATCTCTGATTAACCTGTGATACATCGCCCGAAGTAACTACTCCATCCATATTAACATCCATTGCCAGCATTTGGAAAACGTTAGGGGTAAAATCCTTATCGCCCAGGGCAGTCCTTGCAACCAATAGGGCGTCACTGCCATTAATTACAGACTGCATATCTGTTTCATCCTTAATATCCCTTACAATTTCAATAGTATCCCCATAGAGCATATTAAAACCAAACTTGCCTGACAGGTCAGGTTGTGCAAATTCTTCTGACCTTTGATCACAACCGGTAATACCATATATATTGGTTGCCAGAAATTTATCGGGATTTTCCGGGTCATAGGCAATCGGAGAGTCATTTTTCCAATACTTCAGTTCGCTCCAGAACCTATAATCTTTATAAGTATAGCAACTGGCGCTTTTAACATCCCTTAATGCAATTCCGGTATAATAACTCTCAATGAGGGCAGTTCCCCTGAACAAAGCAGAGTCGGTTGCTCCAAAATTTTCTGTCATTTCAAATTCAATGCATCCCAAATCACCTGTTCCTTTGAAAACGGTACCTTCAGGTGCCGATGGGTTTAAGAACAATGCAATCCTCAACTCTGAGTTTTTCTTGTTAATATTAACGGCATAGTCTGTATAGGATGGGTTAATTAAATTGTCGGCTAAATGAAAAACCCCTGTTGGCAATACTTTCAGTGTATCATATAGTAAAACTAAATCCAGTCCTATTACATCATCAATTGCATTATTTGCTTTTATCACCATGCAAAAGCTATTTTCATTGCATGGATGTGACAACGTTTCAATCTGATAGGCAGGCTTATTTACTTTTATTTTAACAGGTGAGGATACTGTTTTTGCATCTTTGTTATCAGTTGCCATAGCTGAGATCGTTATTTCTCCTTCAACTGCAGTCCAACTGATACTATACGGGGCGCTATTATCCTGTCCGGTTTTGGCGCCGTTAACAAAAAACTCCACCAATGTTATTGTGCCATCAGTATCGGTAGCGCCTGCTTCAATTTCAATAACTTGTCCTTCATAAAATTCCGAATTCTCTGTTGGCATATTAATCTTTACAGAGGGAGGGTTGTTAACATTTACAGATACAACTGCAGATGTAACTTTTGCACCTTTATTATCGGTGGCAACAGCAGTTAACCTGGTAACTCCCGGAACACTTATCCAATTGTATTCATAAGGTGCAGTTACATCTTTGCTGTACTTAACATCATTTACAAAGAATTCTACAGAAGCAATTACACCATCGGGATCTGTAGCATCAGCCTTAACCGTAACTACCTCTCCGGCAACAAATTCAGCGGTATTTAATGGTTTCGAAATAGCTACAACAGGTGGTTGATTTGTTCCACCAGAAGATTGAACAGTGATGGTAACTTTTGTCGATGTAGTTTGATTTCCCGAATTATCAACAGCACGTGCGGTTAAATCAAAAGTGCCTGCAACTGTTATCCAGGTGCATTCATAAGGCAAAGTATTATCCTCTCCGATTTTTGTACCATTTTTGAAGAATTCAACATTTGTTATAGAACCATCTGCGTCAGATGCCAAAGCGGTAATATTTATTGTGGCCCCTGCATTAAGTATGGCATTATTAGCCGGTGATATAATCGAAACAGTTGGAGGAATTACAGGGGGAATGGTATTCATAAACACAATTTTTACAGCACATTTTTTCCCATTTATGTGCGCGCTGGCAGATTTAATATCAGTATCGCTAACTCCACCCGAGAGAAGCCCAAAACTTGCTGATATAAGTTTTGTGTTATTGGCTACCGGGATTTGGGAAGATGCATTAACCCTTAACGTGCTGTCGGCAGGCGTAAATTGTGATTCAACTGTTAATGCGGGTGTATGGTTAACAATATTGTTAAAGGTTATTCTATTTGGTTTGTATTTCATTTGGAAATCAAATGAAGTCACATCCATGTCTGATATTACCGAAACAGGTATTTGAATGTTTGGGCCGGTTATTGCAGCTTTTGAAAAATCTATCACCAGGGTGTCATTACCTATGTTATCTTGTTTTACAGTAACCAATACAGCAGGCGATGTTGATTGTTTGCCCTCATTGTCGGTTGCTTTTGCAGTGAAATTGAATGTTCCTGCTTCGGAAGCCCAATTGAACTGGTATGGCGCTGTTGTACCTTCACTAATTTTTACCCCATCTTTAAATAATTCTATTAGTGCAATGGTGCCATCGGAATCAGCGGCATCGGCAGTTATGTTTAGCATACTTCCCGCCTGGACTTCAATACCACTTAAAGGTTCGGTAATATTTACAACCGGATACCCGGTATTTCCATTTACATTTATCAATACACCTTTTGAATTTGATTTGTTTCCGTCATTATCGGTTGCGCGGGCAGTTAAGTATGCTGTACCTTTAATGGCAGTCCAGTTTAGTTCATAGGGTGATGTGGCATCTTCACCAATTTTAACCCCACTCCTAAAAAATTCCACAAGTGTAATGGCGCCATCACCATCGCTTGCTGTTGCTGTTATTGGTACTTGGTTGCCGGTTGCCAGGTGGACCCCGCTAACAGGTGAAGTAATTGCCACCACTGGCATAACAACATCTGTTACATTGAAGTAAATAATTGAAGATGTAGTCTTTAAATTGCTATTATCGGTTGCAATTGCTTTAATTTGTATTAATTGACCGGCAACAGCAGTCCAGCTAACCTGGTAAGGCGCTGTAAGGTCCTCACCTATTTTATTGTCATTTACAAAGAATTCAACTTTTGTTATTGTTCCGTCAGGATCGGATGCATTTGCTGTAATATTTACACTTGTGCCTGTTTTTACCTGGGCATTGTTTAAAGGATTGGTAACGCTTACTACAGGAGGTTCGGTGGGAGTAACGGCAGTTACGGTAATAACTGCGCTTCCTGTTGTATTTGACCCGTCGGCAGCGGTGGCCCTGGTTGTGACCGCGCCTGCTGCTGAAGGGGTTAATAATCCCGATGCTGATATAGTTGCCTGTCCTGTGCCATTTGTTACAGACCATGTAATATTCTTATTTGTTGCATTTACAGGTAAAACTTCAGCAAGCATCTGGAGCGTGGAACCCATTTCTACAGTTGTAGCGCCTCCTGTTGCAGATACATTGATAGCCGAAACAGGTATTTCCAATGTTTCATTTACTGTTATTGTAACCGGTGCGGAAGTAGTTTGTTCGCCCCCGTTATCAGAGGCTATTGCAGTAAGGGTGGCAGTGCCTGCGATACTTGGCCATTCATATTGGTATGGTGCACTATTATCTTCCCCAATTTTTTTCCCGTTTAAGAAAAACTCTACCATGATAATACTACCATCTGCATCGGTAGCAGTTGCGCCAATATTTATTATTGACCCTTCAGTAAATGAAGCTCCATTTGCAGGGGTTATTAAACTAATTGTAGGCGGGGGATTGATGATAGAAATTGTAACAAAGGCAGAAGAAGTTTTAAAATCATTGTTGTCAGTTGCTTCAGCTTTGATTGTATGTCGTCCGATTGTTCCGGTCCAGTTATATTGATAAGGTGCAGTAAGGTCTTCGCCCACCTTGAAGTCGTCTACAAAGAATTCGACTTTTGAAATATTGCCATCGGCATCGGATGCATTGGCTTGGATATTGACCGACCCGGCAGGATAAACACCATTGTTTTCTGGTGAAGTAACAGTAACTACCGGTGGTGTTCCCAATGAAGGGTAAGTTAGTTTAGGATTAAGGATTTCGCTACCGGTTGGATTTTTAGCTACATATCTTTCACCTTGGTTTGTAGTTAAATTTTTGATCTGAATATTAATTTCGAATGAAAATTCACCGTTGGTTGTGAACTGTCCGATAATCACCCTGTTAGTGGAAGTTGTCCCGGATTCTACACCATTTACATTGTAGATGCCTGAGAATGTTGAGAATTTGCCGGTATAATTTTCATATCCGAAAGGTGGTTCGAAATCATCGCCTACTGTTTGCAATGGCAGGCTTGTCCCGGTTGTGTACCCATCAGCCTTTCCATCTGTTATATCTTCTTCAAGGGGTATGCCTACCCTTGAACTGGTGAGGCCGTCTACTGTTATATAGGTATCAAAGCGCCCGGCAGGGTCGTTAAAAACACCATTGGGCATGGTTCTTCCAAAAGCCACCCCATCAATGTTATTATAAAAGAATGTTGTTGTTGCAAAAAACATCTCGTGACTTGCAAGAGAGAAAACTGCCTGCATTCCGTATCCCGGCGCCATATCAACAAAAATCCTGTATGCAAAAGCATCTGCAGGTAGGGTAGGGTCTGCTGCCACTGCTTCGGCAGTAACAGGTATTTTTTCTACAATAATATCTTCAAGTCCCTGGGATAGGCCAAGCATACAATTGAAGATAATACTAAGGGCCATTAATTGTTTTTTCATTGTCTTGTTATTTTCTTAAGGTTTTAAAAGTTATTTATGCGTATTTCGTTTAAACTATGTACTTTTTTATGCTACAGATTATAAATATTTTAAGTATGAAAATTTAAAAAGCCCCGGCTTAAGCCGGGACTTCTCTTTCTACTCAAAATTTAACTTAACTGAACTATTTTGTAATGGCAATTTGCTTGAATTCGGTAAAGTTTGCATTTGAAATTTTAACTAAATACATACCGGCGGGCAGGTTGATCACTGAGATTTCCTGTCTTTCGTTTGCATTAACCAAAGTTTCCAACAATACATTTTTACCATTAATATCAATTATCTGAATTGTTGATTTTTCGGGAACAATAACATTAATTACATGCTGTGCAGGGTTTGGATAGATACTGATTGACTCAGTTTTGGTTGCACCTGCAACAGTGCCTTTTAATGAGATTTTTACCGGTTCGCCATTGATGTAAGCACTTGTTGCATTAAGGTTACTGCTGTTCAACTCGCTTGAATTTTTGTTGAAACGAATAGAAACCAACTGTGTATTTTTATTATATTCAACCAGGCTATAAGAAGTAAACCTTAATTTATGGTCTGCGTTATCAAAATGAGCCATGCCATTGATGCTTGATACTTTGTTTACTATAGAATTGAATGACACATCTTCACTTAGTTCAAGTGCAAAATCGAGTGCATTTACTTTTTTTCCAGTAGTAAGGTAAACAGGAACATCAATATACTTGTCGGAAACTAATGCATTGCTCAAATCAACAACTACAGAGGTTTCTTCTGTGCTCTTCAGTGCAGGGCTGGCAGGAAGGCTCATATAGCTGCCGTTTACATCGCCTAAAAGAATACCCTGGAAAGTTTCACTTTCGATAATCGGACATTCAGTGCCGGTAATATTAACCATATAACATGTATCGCTTACCGGTACATTGTTTTTGGTTACTCCACCATCGTTATCTGCCAGCGGGTAATTCTGTGAAATACGGTAGCTTCTGGTGAATGCTTCTGCTGAAGGAACGAATACCCAATCCTGGGACAGGCCGGAATTTTTCTTGGTGCCATCGTCGTTATAGTTCCATACCTGCTGATATTCGGTAATGTTTCTTACTGTACGCTGTTGCATTTGAGAAATATCACCTGCAGAAACTTTACCATCACGGTTTACGTCCATGGCTATCATCTGGTAAATGCTTGGTTTGAAGGTTTCGTCGTTGATAGTTACCCTTGCAGCCAATACGTGGTCAGCGCCATTTATAACACTCTGAACATCAGTAGAAGATGCGATGTCCCTCTTTATTTTTATTATATTGCCAAGTGCAGTGCTGTATTCGAAAATACCAAAAGCATCAGGACGAACAAACGATGTTGTTGAAATATTGCATGCAGTACTTGGGTAAACATTTGTAGGAAGATTTACGCCATCAACAAAGGCCATTGGGCTGTTATCTTTCCAGAATTTAAGCGAACCAACAAACCTGTCATCCACATATGAAATATAACTTCCGTTTGAAACAACTTTTGGGACAACCTGTGTTGGATAGCTTTCGAAAATGTTATTAATTGAAAATACAGATGTATCCACTGCATTGAATTTGTGTGTTTTAACGAATTCAACACATATTAATTGACCAGAACCGTTAAATTCTGTGCCAACCGGGGCAAGTCCATTAAGGTACAATGAAATAAACATGCTGTCTGCATCAGAAATATTAACTGCTGTGCTTGTCCAGTCTTCGTTGGCAATAAGTTCTTCTTTAACATAAACAACACCTGTAGGCCTTACAATGGCGCTGTCGAATTTCATTACCATATCAAAGCCGATTACATTGTCAATAGCACTGGTAGCGTTAATAGTCATACAGAAGACATCTGAAGATGAACACAAATTGGACTGTGTCCTGATTTCGTAAGCAGAGCTGGGATCGTAAACATAAATATTTACTGCAGGGGCCGACTCGGTAGAACGAGACCCGTCATCTGTAGCAACTGCAGTGATACTGGAAGCGCCAAGGGTTGGGGTCCATGAGTATTCCCAGGTCCCTGATTGTGCATTTCCTGATACAAGTGTCCCTGAACCTACAGAAACATTATTTACTTCGAATATAACCGATGTAACGGCGCTATTATCAGAGGCAGTTGCCCTAAGGGTTATGGCAGCGCCTAATGGATAGTTACCTGCTGCAGGGGCAGTAAGGTTTACTGATGGGGCCGGGTTTGCAGGGGTTGTTACAGAAATAATAGCCTGGTCTTCACCAATGTTGCCATCATTTTCATATGCACGCACGGTAATGGTATGAGAACCTTCAGTTGCAGTCCAGCTTGTGCTGATGGGTGAAGAGGTAAAGGAAGCAATTCTTGCACCGTCTACCAATACCTGTATTGAATCGGTTGGGGTATCGCCAGCTGTAACAGATGCCTGTATCGAAACAGAAGCACCGGTATTAAAAGCTGCGCCGTCAATAGGACTGGTAATATTAACAACCGGGGGAAGAACAAGTGAAGTATAACGTAACCTTGTATCTAGTATTTCTGTTCCTTGGGGGTCCCTGGCAACATACCTGGCACCTGCACCTGTGGTAACATGCCTCATTTGAATATTAATTTCAAAAGAAAAAACACCTGTAGTAGTGAATTGTCCGATTAGTACCCTGTTATTGGCTGTTAAACCCTGCTCTCCACCATTTACATTATAGATTCCTGCAAAGGTAGACCAGCGACCAGCGTAGTTAACTGCTCCGAATGGAACTTCAAAATCGTCACCAACAGTCTGAAGTGCCAGGGAAGTACCTGCAGTATAACCTAAGCCGTTGGTAGCCCCGTCAGGGTCTTCTGATTTCAGGATACCAACTCTTGAACTGGTAACCCCGTCAACAGTAACATAGGTATCATATCTACCTGCTGAATCGTTGAAAACACCGTTGGTCATGGTACGGCCGAAAGCTACACCGTCAGGATGGTTGTAAAATTCGGTGGTAGTTTCAAAGAACATTTCATGATTTGAAAGACTGAACACAGCCTGCATCTCATAGTCAGGGGTCATATCAACAAATACCCTGTATGCAACTGCTCCGGCAGGTGCGCCTGCTGCAACAGCTTGTGGCGACATTGTTGTTTTTTCAACTATCAGGCCTTCGAATTGTGAAAAGGCCATTGCTGTTGAAAATACAAGTGCTAAACCTAATATAATTTTTTTCATTGTATTATAAATTTTATAGTTTCTAGTTTGGGTTATTATTCTACACAAGATTCACCAAATTCATTTACCAAATCAAGATAATCAGAACCATCAGTTACGCCGTCATCATTAACATCAGTCGGACATGAAACTGCATTTGGGTCGAACTTATATTCAGAAGCCATTGTCCATCCTTCTGTCCAGGGGTCTTCGTTAGGGGCAAATGCGCCTGCGTAATTGGTAGTAACAAAGAAACCATTAATCGGAGCCTGGTATGTAGTTGCAACATTGCCAGATGGGACCGGTTTTATAGACCCTGTAATGATACAATCAGACATAACAGCTTCGAGATTGGCGTCAATACCAGTGCCAGTTGCCGGGAAAACAGAACCGGTGATAGTTGTTCCGTTATCTGCATTGCCTAAGTTTGTAACATCAACATACAGGTTATTGTGCATTTCAAAATCTGGAGAGTTTGCTTTTACTTCGCGACCCCGGGTGAAATTGGCAAATATGGAATTACTTACTTCGCCGGCAGTTCTTTCTTTAGCTTCTATACCATAATTTGTAGGCCATTTCACGCCAATGGCGGTAAGGTTGAAAAATACAGCATTCGAAGTGGTTGGCTTAGGACCTTTATCATCACCGTCAATTTCCATTCCGCTACTTCCCTGTGAAGGTGTTGAAATTGTATCGGGGTGTTGAACTACATACAGAAATTGGCCAAAACCATCATAATCCTGGTCCCAGTCAAATCCATCATCGCCCTGAAACATGGTAACACAATGTCTAACATTTACAGTTCCACCGAAAAATTCCCAACCATCGTCCTGTGTGTTGAATACTTCAACATACTCGATTTTGGTCCCTCTTCCTACTGAACCCAGGGTTAAACCATTTATTTCATTGGCTTCGCCTATAATGGCGCCGCTGTTTCGAATAGATACATACTTTAATTCCCCTGAGCAGTCGTCATTATAAAATTGTCCTGTAGGGCCTTCAGGATATTTTCCATAGTGGTGCCTGGCGTCTGGAACAGGCAAGCCTTCAATATTTCCAATACTGTCATCATATGCTATAAGCGATCCATCACCTGCTTTAACATTATTCTGTGCTTTGCCAAGTATGATAAGTCCACCCCATCTGTCATTACGGTTGTCAATACATGTTGAGAATGTACCATCGACTGGATCATCAATTACGGTGAAAATCACAGGGCATGTTTCAGCACCCTGTGCATATATTTTTCCGCCCTGGCAGATGATCAATGAAGCTGCATTTTCCGGGTTCCCGCCCTGTTTGGTACCTTTAATAACGGTCCCTGCTTCAATGTTTAAAACCTTACCGTCTGTTACATACATTCTTTTGGGGAGTACGTATACATTGTCATTGGTAAGAGTTGTTACTGCAGCATCAAAGTTACCGTCGTTATCAGTATCGAATGTTGTTGCCAAATCTACGGTTGGTCTGCTGCCTGGCGCTACTGCACCTACAGATGCCCAGTCCGGTTGAGCATAGCCAGTTAATACTGCAACTGCTGATAAAACTGCTGTTGCTAAAACATGTTCAATTTTTTTCATTGTTTTTTTTGATTTAATTATTATTACTGTTTAATCCCATTTCAAACTAAAAAATGGTAGTCAAATTTCAATTTTTGATTTAGAATAAGAGTTTTAGAAATAATTAATAAATTGATTTTTAATTCTTAATCTTTAGACAGTTATTTAAGGTTAGCTAAAGATTGGGAAATAGGAACATGAAAATATAATGCTTCTGGTTGTGTTTGACTTGTGCGGCAAAAAGTATTGTTTTTACCTAAAAGTATTATTTAACCTTTTCTTAAGGTAAGGATATAAAAAATATGATTTAGCGAATGCAAAGGCTTAATTACGAATTATTTAGTAATTCAAATCACCGTACCGGCATTTTTTGTAAGATTAAATTAAGATTGGGGGCACCAAGGAATTTTTTAACAACTTTTATGATAAGTTTTGCAAAAGTATTCCTCGTTAAATTTGAAATATTAATTGCTATTTTTGCCATATTTTAAAATTTCACAAGGAGATAACAAAATGAATATTCCAAGCAAATACAATCCGGCCGAAACAGAGGACAAATGGTATAAATTCTGGATGGAGAACAGGTTGTTCCGTTCAGAACCCGATCAGCGAAAGCCATACACTATTGTGATACCACCTCCCAATGTCACCGGTGTGTTGCATATGGGGCACATGCTGAATAATACCATTCAGGATATTCTTATCCGCCGCGCCCGTATGCTTGGGATGAACGCCCTGTGGGTGCCGGGTACCGACCATGCCTCTATTGCCACCGAGGCCAGGGTGGTGGCAAAATTAAAAAGTGAAGGAATTGAAAAGATGAACCTGACGCGTAAAGAATTTCTGAAACATGCATGGGACTGGACACACAAACACGGGGGTATTATTCTTGAACAATTGAAAAAGCTCGGGGCTTCGTGCGATTGGGAAAGGACCAAATTTACCATGGACGACGATATGTCGGAAAGCGTTATTAAGGTATTCGTTGACCTGTACAAAAAAGGCCTGATTTACCGGGGCGTACGTATGGTAAACTGGGACCCGCAGGCCCAGACTGCCGTTTCTGATGAAGAGGTGATTTACAGGGAGGTAAAATCGAAACTCTATTATGTAAAGTATAAAATTGAAGGCGAACAAGGTTTTGTCACCATTGCTACCACACGTCCCGAAACCATCCTGGGCGATACCGCCGTGTGTGTAAACCCGAACGATGAGAGATACAAAAGCTTAAAAGGTAAAAAAGTATTTGTACCGATGGTAAACAGGCTTGTACCCATCATCGAAGATGATTATGTGGACATGGAATTTGGCACCGGCTGTTTGAAAATTACCCCCGCGCACGATGTTAATGACTACGAAATAGGCATCAGGCATAACCTCGAAAGCATTGATATTTTCAACGACAACGGTACGATGAGTGAAAAGGCCCAACTGTTCGTTGGTATTGACCGGTTCAAAGCCCGTGAACTGTCTGTTAAAAAACTTGATGAGGAGGGACTGCTGGCCAAAGTTGAAGATTATGTCAATAAAATAGGATATTCTGAAAGAACCGATGCCGTTATTGAACCAAAACTCTCTATGCAATGGTTTTTAAAAATGAAGGAAATTTCAAAACCTGCGCTTGATAATGTAATGAATGATAATATTTCGCTGATCCCTTCAAAATTTAAAAACACTTACAAGCACTGGATGGAAAATGTGAAAGACTGGTGTTTGTCGAGGCAGCTCTGGTGGGGGCACCGCATACCGGCTTATTATATTGGCGAATCGAATGATTTTGTAGTTGCTGAAAATTTTGAGGAAGCGCTGAAGCTTGCACAGGAGAAAACCGGCAAAAACCTGAAAGAAAATGATCTCAGACAGGACGAAGATGTTCTCGATACATGGTTTTCATCGTGGCTCTGGCCGGTTTCTGTGTTCGATGGTATCAGAAACCCAAAAAATAAAGATATCCAATACTATTATCCTACCAGCGACCTGATTACTGCACCTGAGATACTGTTTTTCTGGGTTGCCAGGATGATTATTGCCGGTTATGAATACATGGGTGATAAACCATTCAAGAATGTTTACCTCACTGGATTGGTCCGCGATGGCAAACGCAGGAAGATGTCAAAATCGCTCGGCAATTCCCCCGATCCTATTGAACTTATTAAGAAATACAGCGCCGACGGGGTAAGGGTAGGGATGCTGCTTTGCTCACCGGCCGGTAACGACCTGCTTTTTGATGAAAGCCTGCCTGAGCAGGGCCGTAATTTTGCCAACAAGATTTGGAATGCTTTCAGGCTTGTGAAATCGTGGAAAACAGATGCTGCTGCTGCCCAGCCCGATCATTCATTGCAGGCCATTACATGGTTCTACGAAAAACTGAAACAGGGTATCACGGAGGTTGAAAATTGTTTTAACCAATACCGCATATCCGATACGCTTATGTTAGTTTACAAGTTGTTCTGGGACGATTTTTCTTCATTCTATCTTGAAATCGTAAAACCCGAGCAGGGCAAACCGGTAGATAAGGCTACCTATAAGGCCACCATTGATATTTTTGAAAATATGCTGAAACTGTTGCACCCTTTTATGCCTTTTATCACCGAGGAGATATGGCACCTGTTGAAAGAAAGGTCTGAAAAAGAAAGCATTATGATGACAAAAATGCCTGCTGAAAAACTGTTCGATAGCGAAATTATCAGCCTGTTTGACAATGCCACGGAGATCATCGGTTTTATAAGGAACACACGTGCCGAAAATAAAATCCCCAATAAGGAAAAGTTTGATCTAAGCATCAATGCAAGCGGTTATAAGAATAATTTCGATGCCGTGATTTCAAGGCTCGGCAACTTATCTTCCGTTACCATGATTGACCATAAACCAGAGGGTGTAGTTACCTATATTAACAAAACCGGGGAGTTTTATTTATCACTGGGCGACCTTGTCAACCATGAAGAAGAGATTAAAAAACTTGAAACCGAACTTGCCTATACCCGTGGTTTTCTCGAATCGGTGATGAAAAAACTAAATAACGGGCGTTTTGTTTCTAATGCCCCTGCCAAAGTTGTGGAGGTTGAACAGAACAAGAAAATGGATGCTGAGAACAAAATCAGGGCAATTGAAGAACGACTGAAGATTTTAAAAAAATGATTTCTTGTGTTTAACCGTTAAAGCGGCCCGGGTAGAGTATTTTGTAAACGAAAGGATAAATTTTACAGGCAACACACAGCCCGCAAATTGCCTCAAGCATCGAGAACAAGCCGAGTATGCCGGAAAGCACAAAGGCTGATCGGGTAAATGACAGCAGGAAACTTAAAAGTATAAGGCTGCTTAATGCCAGTCCGATCCTTGCGGCAAATATCTTGGGCCCGGCATTGATAAACTGCTTTTTTACCGGAAGATATTTCACAATATTTTTTGATGTGATGGCAACAAGGCTATACCTGGAATAGTCTGCAGCCCTGAACAGGAAATCTACTGAAAGAAATACGATTGGCAGAATATTCCGGGTGTATATAAAAACTAATACCAACAAAACTGTAAACATGGCATTTACCCTGCTTACGCGCTCGTTTATCTTTTTATCGGAAATCGGACATATGGCAGTCAATTTCATTTTTTGGGAAATTAGTTTAGTGTTATGATAACTTAATTATGTTCTGCGTTATGAGACTGTCTAAAAAGTCGCCCCCGATGTCATCCTGAATTTAGTTCAGGATCTCAATTAGCTGTTTACTAAACTGTTTGAGATTCCGAAAGGCCTGCCCGCCGTTTCGCTCTGGCAGGTGGGCCTGCCCGCCGAACTGTTAAGGCAGGCGGGAGTTCGGAATGACTAACCGTCAGTTTAGAGATAACATAACATTAGTATTGTTTATCACTACTGTCCGACTAAAATATTTTTCAAATAATAAACCCTCTGAAATAAAAAGGTTTAATGATATTACGCCACCTACGGGGCTCAAATTATCACCATGAAATTTTGCTATAAATATTT
>JAFGPL010000052.1 GCA_016936215.1 Bacteroidales bacterium | reverse complement strand
GCTTAAAACTGCCATGGAAAAGCTGGGACTTTCTGCCAGGGCATACGACCGCATTCTTAAAGTGTCGCGCACCATTGCCGACATGGAGGAAAGTCGCAACATTGAACCCCACCACCTGGCCGAAGCTATTAATTACAGGAGCCTCGACAGGGAGAACTGGGCGGGATGAGAATGAGTGTGTTGTTTGAGTGAGGAGCAAGAGGAAATCCAAGAATATATCATAATGAAAACCCTGCCAAGCGAAGTTTGCAACCATTGCCGTCAACTTTAGAAATGCTTTCGCCCCTTCAGGGCTTATATTCAACACGTTGACCTATACACAGGGTGTTACCCTGTGCTGTTGCTTTTGCCCTTTCAGGGCATGAAATAATACACCGATTTGAGCCCTGAAAGGGCGCAATCACTAGCGCAGGGTGAAGCCCTGCGTATTTAGCGTAGGATAAAATCCAAGCCCTGTAAGGGCGTAAGCAATCGATCAAAGGCTTAAGTTGACGGCTATGGTTTGCAACTTCGCTACAAATGAATGTTGTCTGCTACCCTATTTCGGCAAATTTTACTTGTGAAAACAAGGCTTAGTTTCAAACTAGGCCTAGCGAGGAAAGCCAGTTCAGAATTGAATCCACGTTTAAATCAAACGATTTCAGGATGCCGGGCCGCAGGGTCATTGTCAATATGGCGCCTGCCGACATTAAAAAAGAAGGATCGGCATACGATTTACCCCTTGCCATTGGCATACTGGCGGCCAGCGATCAGATTACCTGTCCCGAACTCGACCAGTACCTGATAGTGGGTGAACTATCGCTCGACGGTGGCATACGTCCCATCAGGGGCGCGTTGCCCATTGCCATTGAAGCCCGGAAACAGGGCTACAAGGGTTTTATATTGCCGGCCGGCAATGCCCGTGAGGCCGCCGTGGTAAACAACCTCGATGTAATTGGCGTGGAACATTTTAAAGAGGCTGTGGATTTTCTTACCGGTAAACAGGTTATTGAGCCCACCGTGGTAGATACCCGCAACGAGTTTATCAACAATATCAACGATTACGACGAGGACTTCCTTGATGTAAAAGGCCAGGAAAATGTGAAAAGAGCCATGGAAATCGCTGCTTCAGGAGGTCATAATATGTTGATGATCGGCCCCCCGGGTGCCGGAAAAACCATGCTGGCCAAAAGAATTCCTACTATTTTAATTTAATAAATTCGATACAATTTTATAAGAAGGATAAATGAATTGGCAATAATGCAGGTAACTTGAATTAATCAGCTTAACTGCGATCAACTTTGTTGATAAATATTTTGATTTTAGCCTTAAAATCATTATCTTTACTTTGTATCTGAACGAGAGCTAGTCTCTCTATTAGGATGCCCCCGGGGTAGCTTTTGCTACCTCTTTCATTTTAAAACTGTACTATACCGAGATTATTTTTCTTGCAGGCTTTGGTCAATACCACGTCTTCCATTCTTTGATAGAAACGATGACCTCCCTTTTCTCTCATATAATTAGTAGGTTCATATATTTGTCTAGCTGAATAAGCAATTACATCAACCATTTGATGTAACAAAGAATTTTTGGAATCTCTGAGTATAGGGTCTTCAATAATATATTCGATTTTCATATTTCTATATCCTTTGCCAAAAACAGACTGAAGATTTGGAATTGGATTATAATGACGAATTCGTCGTAAAAGTTTTGTTATTTTTTTTACATCAGTATTATCCGATAAGATTAATCCTTTGTCATCTTGATTTTTAGGGCCAGGAAAATTCTTATGCTGAATTGTATTTTCAAATCTAGTAATTAGTGCTTTCCATGCCAATTCAAATACATCCAAATTCTGTTTTCCATTTTTATCTACACAGATTGTAATATTTCTAATTTCTTCAGGATGTTGATTTAACCAATCAAGACACTTTTTAATAATATCAACTCTGAAATTCCTCTTTATTCTTATGAGTTCCCCAGGTTTATTAATGAATTGGTGGCAATGTATTTCATCTCTAAGCTTTAAACCATGTGTTTCCCTTAAATTGGTTCTAAATTCAACCAAATCATCAAGCAATGGTCTCCAATTAAGTTCGTGAATTACTAAACCTGATAAAATAAAGTATCTTGTCGGGCTATTAGTTGTTCCACTATCACCACTTTCATCAACATACATTAAATACATATCTTATATATAATCACAAATCATCTTTTTCAAATTACTACTTGAAGGTAATGAAGAAATAAAATACAAGACCAATAGCTTTAGCAAATCAAATAAAAAAATGTTGAGAACATTTCTTAAAGATGTCCTGTAAGCCTTATAGGGTGCATTAAAGAAATTTTCTATTAACATTTTTAGGTTAGTAAAATGATAAATTTATCACATTAAACTTACGAGAATGTTGTATATTTACATAAATATTTGCAAAAAAGTAGGCCGGCCGGGATTCGGACCCGGATCTGAGACTTCGCGAGAGCACTATTCTGTCCGTTGAACTACCAGCCCATTTTTCATCAACTAAAAGAGAGAAGCAACTACAACTTGCTTCTCTTTTTTTATTTCAAATAACTGTTCCAAAGTTAATCACACAAACCCTGCATAACAAAAAGATTTCCAGCGTATTTATTAACATTCGCGGAGACTTATTAACCCCATATAATAAGGGATTGAGAAACTGAATTTTGCTTCTTGAGGTTGCGGCAACCATTAAAATTTATAAAAAACTACTCATTACGTGACACATAGAAAAACAAAAAGATATCAACGGATGTTTTGTTTCATAACGTGTTTACACTTCCTGTAAACGCTTACAAATAAGGCAATTGCTCACTAAGCAAGTTGTTGATTTCATGTAAAGAGTAGACAATTTCACGAGTAGACAACCATGTCTTCAATTTTCATTATTAGCAGAATTTAAACAGCGACATATTAACCACCACTTGGAGATTTCGTTTCTCTTCAATTTTACCAAGTAAACGAATAGCATTTCAATTAAAACACAATCGAATACTTTGTACCGCTTTGATAAGAGAATGCCTTGCTTTTCATTTGCAAGGCGCAATATTAACTATTCCTGTTAATCCTAAAAATGCAATGAGAAGAAGCAAAATTGTTATTATGATTTGGCTTGAATGAGACCAATTAAATAGAAAAGCTTTAAATGTATGCTCATATACTTTGTCATAACCTCGAGGTAATTCGATATGTCCTTTGATATGAATTTCTTTCAAATAGTAGAATCTCCTATCCTGATCATTTCTATTGCTTTTAAACACGCCAAATCGAAAACGGATATATAATAAGGCTATTAGAATAAAAATAGATGCTATCCACCACCAATCGAAAGTATATCTTTCTTTAATTGAAAATCCTGTCATAACTCCTAATCCAGACCATAAACCAAAGTTTACTTGCCATTCAGATGAATGTCGTCTTTCATATTCTTTCCAAGAACATTCTTCAAGTTTTAAAAGAAGATTTACTTCTTCGTTTTCTGATACTTTTTCTTGTATGGAATTTTTTTTATTTGCCATTTCCTATTAAAATATATTATATAATACCAGTATATTAAAAGAATTATTTACCATCAAATGTAATCAATTCATTCATGATCACCTACTTTCGTTTGTTGTTTTTTAAACCAATTAAAGATAACTATGAGAATAATTTAGTAATTTGTAAGAAAAATGAAGTATGAGACCACTGAGTATTGTAGTGTTGTTTGTTCTTCTTTGTCTTAATGGATATGGGCAAGAATTAATATCGCCAATTAAGTACAAGGCAAAGCAGACATC
>JAFGPL010000051.1 GCA_016936215.1 Bacteroidales bacterium | reverse complement strand
GTTTAGGAATGTGCTTATCCCAGGGGTATTAACTAGAACAAATTCATTACTGACTTTTTCATTATAAAGTGTACTTATTTCTTCGTTATTTAAAGCACGGTTGTATATTCTAATATCATCAATGGTACCATTGAAAGAGTGATCATATCCCGGATAGTTTTCGGCATATTGTCCAAATACCATCGGAAAATCATTATTGACAATCGAACCAGATACACTTCGGAAATCAACCAGAATATTATTAATATAAAAACGTGCCTGATAACCATCATATATCAGCACTAAAAGGTCAAATCTTGGTTGATCGGGGTTAATTTTGAATTGTCCATTAATGTCATGCAGAATGAGATATGTATTGCCAATGGTCCATTCAATCTGATACTTATTATATACAGCCCAAATCTTGATTTCTTTATCAAAAAAATATTCATTATGCTTTGAAATAATCGCCCTCACTCTGTTTGTATTTATGGATTTAACCCAACATGAAATAGTAGTAGCTGAGGATGGAAGGTTAAAACCGGAAACCGAGATCGTGTTATTTTCACCATTAAAGTAATAGGCACTGTTTAGATTCCCGAATTTATCAGATGTCAACGAAGCCCCATTTACAATCCCATTATGCCCATATCCACTTTCATCATTGGCGTTGCCGTTGAAAGGGTAGTATGCTATTAAACCATTATTCAGATTTACAGAATCAAATAGGGTCTTAAAGATCAATTCATTCCCGAACGCAATACCTGAATTATTGATTGCATAAGCCCTGATATAATAAGTTGTGTTGGGTAATAATCCGGTAAGATTATTGGAAAAACTACCAACTCCACTTCCAACCCTGGTTTTATTATCGGTTGTATCCGGATTAGGGGAGGTACTCCAGCAAAATCCTTTTGCTTCAATTGAGGATCCTCCATCCGAATTTATAAAACCCTCAACATAGGCAGAAGTCGGAGTTATATAATTTATAGCCCTGGCGGTTAACGCAGGCAATTGGCCAGAATAAACTTCCTCATAGTTAAGAGCTTCTGATTCAGCAAATGTATGAAAAAACCCATTATATATACGAATATCATCCACTATTCCTTTAAAGCAATAAACGATATCATGTTTCATTATGATTGGAAAAATAGGCGCTATAATCGTGTAATCATGACTACTTGCAATAAATCTATTATTTATTAAGAAGTTCATGCCGATCCGTTTAGAAATAGAATCATAAGAACAAGTTAACCTAAGAAAGTCATATCTTGGATGTTGCGGATCAATTTTATAAAATCCATTTTCATCAGATAAGATTAACTTTTTGCCTCCGATAATAAATTCAATCTGATATCTATGATTCACAATTCTAAGTAAAATTTTTAAACCAACTGGAGAAGTATTTTGAAAAATAGTATCAGCGTTTTCATCAGTTATTTTTACCCAGCCCATGATATTAAATCTAGGATCAGATATTTGAAATCCGGAAAAGGATAATGTATTGGGCTCACCGTTAAATGCATAAGCGCTATTTGCATTTCCAAACCTGTCAGTTATTAATGTACCTCCATTTGAGGTTCCATGATGCCCGTTCCCGCTTTCATCATTAGCGTTACCGTAAAAGGGGTAGTATGCGACCAGTCCTTCTTGAAGGTCCATTTGAGGTATTGAATCCCACGAATCTTTCACACATCGAATAGAATAACCGGAAGTTTTATCAAAATTGCCCCCCTGAGCAACATTAATGCTATCATGTCGTAAATACAGAGCCCATGCTTTTAATGAATCAGTTGATGTAGATGACCAAAAATAAGAATGACCTCCTAATCCTGTAAAACTTCCATCCTGCAAATTTCGTTGGCCTGCTGGTAAAGCTGAAAAACCGTATAAATCTGTTGCCCCTATATTGGGCGAGCTCCAATGAGTAGTTCCGGATTCCTTCATTTTTCCTCCTGCCACATTTGCTCCACCTAAATAATCTTCAAGTATTATCCATTCTGCCTTAGATGGAACATGCCAGCCCGGAACGCAAACTTTCCCGAAATCGAGAACATAATTATTGAATAAAGTGCCATATGTGTCTTTATTATTTATATCATTATTGTACCAGCAATAGGCAGGGGTAGAGAGAGATCCCCATGCAATACCATCTTCAACCAAGGGAATGGGTTTATAAGGATTATAAGCTTCCGTTAGATTTTCTGCCATCCATATCTGACTTCCAATTTTCACTGTTCTATATGCAAAGCCAGATTCACCATCAGTAGTACCATTGATTATTTCATGCAATACCGTGGTAAAACTAACTTCATTGCCATATCCTACACCAGCGTTATTAGTTGCATAAGCCCTTATATAATAGGTAGTATTGGGTAATAAGCCGGTAAGATTGCTTACAAACGTGCCTACTCCATCACCATCTAAGGTTATATTATTGGTTATATCAGGGTTGGGTGATGTACTCCAGCAAACTCCTTTTGAAATGATGGTTGCACCTCCATCTGAAATAACATTTCCACCGATCGTTGCGGTAGTTGGAGTTATATTGTCAATATTTTCTGTAGTAATAACCGGAAGACTGTCTGTGTCACATAGGGCCTGAATTGCATAGCAAATTGGGTTTTCAGCTACAATAGTAACACAAGGCATTAAACCCATCAGGAACAGAACCAAATTTTTTTTCATAATTCATTTTTTTTGCATTAACCTATCCAAAAAGAATTTCATTCTTTGAGAATACCATTGGTTTTAACGCAGATTCAAGGACGGCTCTGTGTAAATCCTGAAGAATGAATAAGTAACAGAACTTTCAATTGCTTTTGATTAACAAAGCAATAACACAGTAAAATTTATGAATTATCAAACCAATAGTCAATGGAATATTGACAGATTGCTGATAAATGATGTTAAACCGCCTGGAAACTTTTACCAATATTTAGCAGCCGATAAATTTGAGCCATTGCCAAGCATTATTATCTTGCTGATTATGTGTATCTTAATCATTTAACCAGGGTTTCAATCTATAGCCGTCAGGCTAAGAAAGATATACTGGAAAAAACGTTGGTTCTGTATGTATTAAATGTATAAACTTTTTCAAACAGCGTTTAGCATAGTTAAACGTTCATGGTAATATTTTAAATACTGCGTTTGAGTTTCTCCATCCAGGAATGATCTTTTAACCAAATCTTCGACCCCCTTTTGTTTTAAAAGAAAAGGTTCCAGTAATTTATTAATTCTTTTTTCGGGTATTTCTATTGCTTTGCCAAATTCAATAAAATCATCCTTGCATGGATGATGTGCTTCGTTTTTAATCCGGCAATCGGACGAGTACCATTCTTCAAATAATTCATTGCTCAAAGCAAAGAAGCCTTCTTCCGCTTCGACATGTATACGTGTATTCATCAGGTCATAAGCGGGGCTTAAAACATAATCGCCATTTTTGGTTTCAAGTAATGAGAAGTTTTTTAAATGGGCATCGCCGTTTGAAAACAGGAAGTTAAAAACAACCAGGCTGAAAAATTTCTCCATTTCAATTCTCCAGGCGCCTACATATTCCTTAATAAGTTTGGCTATTCCTTCATAAGAATATTCGTATTTAAAGTTTTTACCCGCAGTCTCTTCGGTTTTTCCTGCCAATGATGCGAAATCTTCTTTCCCCAATTTATTGCCATTACTGTCAATGTCAAATCGTTTAGTAATATATGCCGGCTCATTATTGCTAAAAAAGACTAATCCGTTTTCCGCTATTTTAATTTTGTACACCTGACCGGCAATTTGCATGGTTACATGTTCATTTGCCGGAGCCATACTTGTTTTTTGCGAGCCATGAGGTTTGGGTTTAAGGATATATGTACCTTGTTCTTTTTCTTCGGTTAAACGGAGGCTATTCTTTTCAAGTAGCACTGAATACTTTTCTTGCACGCCGGAAATTGAGATTCTTTTCCTGTTTTGCATGAATTTCTTTTGGTCTTCCTCGTTTACTTCAGGGGCATTATAGATTAACAGATGACTAACCTTTCGTCCGTCGAACATTCTTCGAAGGAAAAGGGGGCTATATGCTGAAAAACCTTCCTGCAATAATCCGGGACAATTGTTTATTTCCATACTATATTTCCTTATTTAATTGGCTTAACAGTAATAGCTCCAATCGTATCGAATTGTGCAGTGGCCAATAATAATCCGAAAAAGTCATTTTCATCAATTTTTAATTGTTTTGACTGGACCACTCTGTTTGTTCCTTCGGATAGCATATTATAGAAAAAGGGAAATAAATGTTCAGACGTGTATTCCAATTGTTTTTTAGGTAATGTTAAACTTATACCAGACTTTGTATTGTCGTTAAAATAGGCCTCATTGTATGTAAAAACATAGGTACTGCTATCAGTTTCGGTTAATACACCAGCCAAAACACCATTTCGATAAACCTCAGCTTTTCTCATTTATTTGATTTTTTAAGGTCAAGTTTAAGTTCAAGACCCAATACATCCGCAATCTTCTGAAGATTATTTAATGTTATATTTCCTTTACCGCTTTCAAAACGCTTTAATGTGGCAATACCTATCTCAGCAAGTTCTGCCAAATACACCTGGTTTATTCCCAGGATATCCTTTCTTTCTTTGATAATCTTTATCATTTCCTCGTTTGTCATATTTGCAACATATATTAGGCATCATTTGTGATACTTATTGGTAAAGTTAATATGTTTTTTACATAAAAACAATATAAATGTATCATTTATGATACCT
>JAFGPL010000050.1 GCA_016936215.1 Bacteroidales bacterium | reverse complement strand
TTTGCACGGTGACGTGAACGCCAGCCGAACAAAAACCGGTTGGTGGTTTAAGACCTTTTTTGCGGCTGGCGGCCGCAGTTTGAATGGATACTTTCTGCCCTCTATTTCGATTGCAAAAACGCGTGCCACCGCGACTCTGCGCCAACTGCACATACCGCCGAACGTTATAGCTCATTTAAATAAAAATGAAATTGACTCAAATATCAATCGAAATGAGAAAATCTATTCCATTCAAGAAACTAATTTGGTTTTTCACTGTGTTGTTGATTTTAAGTGCTTGCCAAAAGAAAGACTCCTTTACAATTCTTTCAGGGAAAATACCATATATTGAAAATGAAAGTGTATTTCTGGTAAAAGTCAATGATTATTTCCCTGTATTTGAGTGTGGCAATGCACAAATTGTAACATCGACTGATAGTAGTGGATATTTTATTTTTAAATCTGACCAAATTAAATCAGGTTTTTATCAGGTATTGTACAATAATTATCCCAGGCTGGAATATGATGTTTATCTGGAACCTGGGGATTCGATATACTTTGAACAACCTGACTGGAATCAAAATCCTGATTTGAAAATAAATGGGGAAGGTGCTAAAAAACTAAATTATCTGGTAAAGGATTTTGAAATATTATACAAAAATAGTTCCTACAGAGATACAATTGGAAGCAATGGATTTAAAACAGAAATGTTATTCAAAGTTTATGTCGACAGCATAAAAAATATCAGAATACAGGAATTGGAAGCGAATAAAACCACACCCAATGATTTAAAGTCTAGATTTTTAAATGTAATTCAGGCAGACTTTGCTGAAACACTTTTATCTCACTTGGAAAACAGAAATCGTTATATGGATGATTCGTATGATTATTTTTATCCCGATGCCTCTTATTACTCCTTCCTCGAAAATATACGTTTTGACAGCCTTTTTTGTGAAAGTTCTGAAGCGAAGAATTTAGCAAAGCCTTTTTTGGAAAACAGAGCAAGGATTGCATTTAAAGATAGAAGTGAAGAAGAATGGTGGGATGAAAACCTATTCTGGAAATTCAATTATATAACTGAACAACCAAAGTCGGTTTGGACAGATTATCTTGCATTAAGTACGATTAGCGAATTTTCATTTGGGATGTTTTCAAATGACTTTTTTGAAAACCTGATGAATTTTAATGAAAAAATTAATGAATTATTCTGCAGGGAAGAAAATCAAAAGTTGTTTCATAATGGTATTTCTGATTACCTTAAACTGGCACCTGGTGAGCCTGCACCCAATTTTGCATTACCCGATGCGGAAGGGAATGTTGTTTATTTAAGTGATTTTAAAGGAAAAATTGTCTATCTGGATTTTTGGGGAACATGGTGTTTTCCTTGTATCCAGGAAATTCCGGATGCACTTAAACTTCAGGAAAAGTACAAAGATAAACCTGTTGTATTTTTATATATTGCAATGGAATACGATGAGGAAAACATAGCTAACTGGAAGCAATTCATTTTAGGGAAAAATGATAGATTGGGTCAATTCTTAAATAATAAACCTTTTCCGGGCATTCATTTAGTTGCCGAAAAGCAATTCTTAAATCCAGATATTAAACCATATAAACTAAACTTTGCTCCTACCTATGTTTTAATAGACCAAAACGGAAATCTTGTGAGTGCAAGAGCGGAACGAGCAAATAACATTTCTGAAGAAATTGACAAACTTCTTAAAGAAATGAATTAAAATAAAAACGAGCTATAATACGTGGTATAAGGCATGGCTGGGTTTGTGTGGACTCGACAAGTCGAATCTCGTCCCAACCTTTATTTCGGTCATACACTCAGACTCTCGTCTGACCGCCACGACCTCATACCACCACCGTTATAGTGCATTCACAACCACCTGTTGTCCCGTAGCTGCTTTTAATAAATCAATAATAGGGTCTATTTGTGATTTTCATTGTGACACTATGATTTAATACTCGTCTTTATTATAGTAAAACAATGAAGTTCCTTTGATCAATATAAAGTACAGATAAATTACAGTATTAGATATGATAACGGAAATAATGTCTGAAAAACAGTACTGCCATGAAAAGAATTACCGCATTATTGATATTTGCCATTGGGATATGTCATATCGTACCGGGACAAAACGCTGCTCCATCCAGAGTTGTTGGCTGGCTAAATGATATAGACATTCTGGTTTCAAGAGTTGAGAATTTCCATCCCATGCCGTGGGCCAGGATAACCAGAGAAGAATTTACAAGCCGTGCAGATGAAATAAGACAACATATAAATAATTGGAATGACGATAAGCTGACGGTTGAATTGATGAAACTGGTTGCCCTGGTTGGTGACGGGCATACCATGGTCTTGCTTGATAACAGGGAGTCCTTCAATAAATGGTTCCCTATACGTCTTGAAAAATTCAGCGATGGTCTGTTCGTAACAGCAGTCGCAATGAACAGGAAAGAATTATTAAGAGGACAGGTCGTAAGAATGGGGAAATATGATTCTGAAGAGGGTTGTAAACTGGTTGGGGAGCTAATCTCCGCCGACAGTCCTGATCTGGTAACACGAACACTGACCGATTACCTTTCCAATGCCGTATTACTTAAAGAATCAGGTATCATCGACTCCGTGGATAAACTGCCATTGGAAGTCAGATGTGAAAACGGGCAGATTGTAAAAGTTGACCTGAGCTCATCTGAATGGCGACTGTCATTTAACTGGGCATACAATAAAAAAGCAATCCCTGCCGACACTGAAGTAATAACAGTTACGGACGACACAACCATTACGCTTCCACTATATTTAAAGGGGTTTTCGGAATCAACAGACCCATTCTGGTTCAAATACTTGCCTGATGACAGCTTGATATTCTTCCAGGTTAACCAGGTGTTCGACTCGAGTAGTGAAACACTCCTGGATTACACAATCAAAGTCCTTGATTTTTATGACAGCCACCTGCCATTGATTAACAAATTCGTAATTGACCTGCGTTTTAACGAGGGAGGCAATGGCGATATTGTTCCGCCTTTAACCGAACAATTCAGTAAAAGGAACAATACTCTGGATAAAGGAAAACTCTTCATTGTAATAAGTAACAACACCTTCAGCGCTGCCAGTATATTTGTCGGGCAGATGAAAAAAACAACCAATGCAATAACAATAGGTGAATTGGCCGGCCCTCTTAATTTTTCTTCAGATCCTGTTCTTTTCACCCTGCCAGACAATAAGATATTTGTTAATATATCCCGGTTGTATTCCCAGGATGGTCACCCGACGGATAAGAGAGGTTACTATCCTCCGGATTATTATATCCCTGCTAGAGCAACGGACTACTTCCAACATCATGATCCCGTTATAGATGCCATAAAAAATGACAAAATAAAGACTCTGAAAGACATTATCCTGAGCGATGGAATAAATGCAATGAAGGTTGAGTTAAACAGGCAGATGGAGATAAACGGACCCCGGGAAAAGTGGTTTCCCTATACTTCATATGATATGGCCCTATTTACCTATAACCAACTGATACCGTCAGGTAAATATGAGGAGTCTTTATATCTCTCAGAGCTCAATACAATGATTTACCCAGGGTCAATTTGGGGTTGGTTTCTGATGGGAATGATATATGAAAACATTGGCAAGCTTCAGGAGGCATATAATTGTTTTGGTCAGGTGCTGGAAATTGAACCCTGTCATGCTGAATCTGAATGGGAATATTCAAAGATAAGAGCCCTCCTTTACCCTGTTGAAGTTGAAGAAGAAATACTTAAAAATTACACCGGCGATTTTGAAGGCAGACACATAACCCTGGTGAACGGACATCTCGAATATCAGGAGACCGGAGCAGAAAAGCTATTGCTTATACCTGTCAATGCTCACATTTACTTGCTGGGAGAAACAGGTAGAATGGTTGAGTTTGAGAAAAGTAATGGCCCTGCCATGAAGATGAAAATAATGAAGTGGGATGGTAAAATGTGGATATTCAGGAGAAATTAAAATAGCTACCATTTTTACATTTCTGATTACCTGATAAAATAAAAACGCACTATAACACGGACAATAAAATTAATAGGTTTGTCACGGTTTTTGCATTCATTATCTGCTACTTAGACAGCTTAGTAAAACCAGACAAATCCAGATCGCTCCACTGTTTTCTAAAACCTTGTGTACCTTGACTTGCTACCTGCTCGCAAGCAACTTTGTAACGCGACACTCTTATTCGCCTGATATTTTGTAACCGGACTGCAAAAACACCCCGACCTTCTCCCGACACTGCCGTGTCGGGATCGGTACGGGGCACGGCGCGCCACCGCGACTCTGCGCCAACGCCACATACCGCCGAACGTTAGGGCAAATTAT
>JAFGPL010000049.1 GCA_016936215.1 Bacteroidales bacterium | reverse complement strand
TCCTGGCTTTCAAGACTTGCATGCCTTGTTCTTGACGCTTTCTTAGAAGCCACTTCTGAATAACAAGAGTTTTCTTAGAGACATTATATAGTGTTTGTCCATAAAGTCCCGGGCGGGCATAAATGTAGTGTCTTTTGCAGATAACTTTTATAAATGAGCTTGTAAATGCGCCGGGTTTATGACTTTTTAAATTTATAACTTATTGATTGTCAAAAACTAATTCGAAAAATATGCCGGACTGACAAGTGGTAGTGTCTGGTTGTGCATGATTTTTTCACAAAAATTCAATAATTTGCAAAACATAAAAAAATATTTCATAAAACCAGCAGGAGGGCTTATGTTTCAGAAAAACAAAAGGTTTCAACAAAACCTGAATATATTTCTTACATTATTTTGGTGTATTATCTCTATTATTTTTCCTGCAGTGAATGCTCTTTCACAATCAGCCGGTAACACAGAAAGCTTGCGCGAACGCATCTCCATCAACCAGGGCTGGCGATTTTTTAAATACGATTCAATTTCGCTTACAGATAAACTTATTTATGATGTAAGGCCTGAAGTGGCCGACAGACAGGAGAACAGGGTTGCAGATGCCAGGCCCACTGAGGCTGTTGGGTTGCAAACTTCACAAAAGATTCTAAAGCCCTGGATTTTGCCTTCCGGAAACGACTTCATCAAAGACCCGGCAAAACGTTTTACCAGGCCTGATGGTAATCCTGGCGGCGATTTTCTTTTTATCCGAGAAGGCTTTGATGATCATTCCTGGGAAAGCGTTGACCTTCCGCACGACTGGGCAATTAAAGGGCCTTTTTACGAAGGCTGGGATGCCGAAGTAGGCGGTGGTATGGGCAGGCTGCCCGTCCACGGCGTGGCATGGTACCGGAAAAAACTTGATATCCCTGCATCGGACAAAGGCAAATCAATAATCCTTGAAGTTGAGGGCGCTATGTCGTATGCAATGGTTTGGTTTAACGGGCAGATGGTGGGTGGATGGCCATATGGATACAATTCATGGCAGCTCGACCTTACCCCATATATCAAACCCGGCGGGGCAAACCAGCTTGCCATCCGCCTGGACAACCCCAACCATTCGGCGCGCTGGTACCCGGGAGGCGGCCTTTACCGCAATGTTTGGCTGTTAAAAACACATCCGGTGCATGTGTCACAATGGGGTACATTTATTACCACTTCAGGTGTATCTTTAAAAGAAGCTACGGTAAACCTTGAGGTAGCTGTGGATAACGAAATGGATAAAGATGCAGATGTGGAGATCATTACCCGCATTTATGCCCTTGACAAAGAAGGAAAAAGAGATGAACAGCTTGTTGCTGTTTTTCCAACGGCAAAAGCATTGATCGCTGCAGGTGAAAACTCTTCTGTGAAATGTTCAGTCGTAATAAATGGGCCAAAGCTTTGGGGGCCTCAGCCAACAAAGGTACCAAACATGTATGTAGCTGTAACCAAAGTAATGCTGAATGGGAAAGTTATTGATAATTATGAAACACCCTTCGGTATCCGTTCCATTAAATTTGACCCCCAAAATGGCATCCTTGTGAACGGGGAGAAAATACCCGTTAAAGGTGTCAACCAGCACCATGACCTTGGCGCCTTGGGCGCAGCCTTCAACGCGCGCGCAGCGGAACGCCAGCTTGAAATATTACGAGAGATGGGGTGCAATGCCATCCGCATGGCACATAACCCTCCGGCACCTGAATTGCTTGACCTTACCGACCGCATGGGCTTCCTGGTGATGGATGAAATATTCGATTCGTGGGAACGCAAAAAAACACCTCACGATTTTCACCTTATCTTTCCCGAATGGCACGAGCAGGATTTACGTGCCATGATCAGGCGCGACCGCAACCATCCATCAGTCATCATCTGGAGCTTTGGCAATGAAGTAGGTGAGCAATATACCGGTGAGGCCAGTGGCATGGTGGCAAACAGGTTGCACGAGATTGTCAGGGACGAAGACACTACCAGACCGGCAACCTCAGCCATGAATTTTGCCAAACCCGATATGCCCTTACCGGCAGAACTGGATATAATAAGCCTTAATTACCAGGGTGAAGGCATTCGCCAGGCGCCGGAATTCGAAGGCACCGATCGCATACGTACACCACCGCAGTACCCTGCCTTTCATGCTAAATTTCCCGGTAAGGTGATACTTAGCAGCGAAACGGCATCGGCATTCAGCAGCAGGGGTGTCTATATCTTCCCGGTAACAGCAGATAATAGTTCTCCGGTACGTGACGGCAGGGGCGGCGATTCAAAAATTGCCCAGGTTAGTTCTTACGAACTTTATGCTGTTGATTTTGGTTCATCGGTTGATAAAGTCTTCGCTTCAATCGAGAAGCACCCTTTCGTGGCCGGTGAGTTTGTCTGGACCGGCTGGGATTATATCGGGGAACCTACTCCCTACTATTCATCACGAAGTTCATATTGCGGAATTATTGACCTGGCAGGTTTTAAAAAAGACCGTTTTTACCTGTACCAGTCGCATTGGCGCCCCGACCTGCCGATGGTGCATATCCTTCCCCACTGGAACTGGCCTGAACGCATCGGGGAGATAACACCAATCCATATCTTCACCTCGGGTGATGAGGTTGAGGTGTTCCTCAACGGAAAATCGCTGGGCCGAAAGAAAATGGGACATTATGAATACCGTTTGCGCTGGGACAGCGTAAAGTATGAACCTGGTGAAGTAAAAGCTGTTGCTTACAAAAAGGGTACAATTTGGGCCGAAGAAACAATCAGTACCACCGGTGCACCGGCAAAGCTCAAAGCCTTTGCAGACCAAAGCAACATGCAGGCCGACGGGAAAGACCTGGCTTTTATTACAGTTAAGGTAACCGATGAAGAAGGTAACGTTGTACCTCGTTCGGATAACCTCATCGAATTCAATATTGAAGGCCCCGGGGAAATTATTGCGACAGATAACGGAGACCCGACAGACATGACACCGTTTACTGCCAAAAAACGTAAGGCTTTCAGCGGGTTGGCACTGGCTATTATTAAAGCTGAAACCGGAAAAACAGGAAAAATAACTGTTTTGGTAAAATCTTCAGGTCTTGAGGGTGAAGATGTTGTAGTGGAGTGCAGATAATATGAAGTAGTTTTGACAGATTGGCTGCATCCATACATGTTTTCTTCGGAAAGCAAATCATTTGTATTTATTAATCAATACCAGAAAATCATATATGCTCTTTTAAGATAGAGTTATATTTTAGGTTTTTCGGATGTTTTGTTTATTGCAGTGGGTCTGGTATTTGGAAATAAAACCAACCTACCCCGCTAACCTTTTTGACTTATTAATATAAGTTTTTGATAGTCAAGAATGTATATCCCCTTCCCGTTAAGCCTGATGGTACCATCTTTTTCGAATTCTTTTAAAAACCTCACCGCGCTTTCAAGGGTAATGGCAGAAAAGTCAGCAATATCCTGGCGTGTTAAATACTGAAAAATGTCATCATCTGAATGTTCTTCAGAAGACAGATAGATAAGTGCAGAAGCAAGTTTACCCCTCATTTGTTTGTGTGATATGTTCTGAATGATTTCAAGATACCTGTCTTCATTTTGAAAATTTCGTGTGGTGAGGTGTAAGGCAAAATCAGGATTTTTTAATAACAATTGCATGATAGCAGATTTATCAATCATGCAGATAACCGAATCTATCAAGGCAACTGCGGAGTATGCATATACATTCCTGCCGAAAATAGCGGGTAAAGCCATAAATTCGCCCTGCCTGGCCAACCGTAGGTTAATTTGCTTATTGCTGCCGGTCTGGAGATATATTTTTACCAGTCCTTCAACAACATATAGTATATAAGGGGCAAAGGCGCCCTGCTTAAAAATTGTTTCGCCTTTAATATAGGTTATCTGTGTTTTTTTGCTGTTAATAAACTCAAGCTCATCGGGATAAAGATACCGGAAACATTTGGATGATTTTTTACATTCCTTACAATTGTTGTTGCTTTTTGCTTCCAAGGTTCGATGATATTATAAATACATGCAAAAATATATAAGTTCGCCTTAATTCCTTATTATTTAAATGAAAACCTGCGATTGCATCATTTGGGGGTAAAAAAAGACCTTGGGGTTTGCTGCTTGTCGCGATTGTAATTTAATAATTTATTTATTGTAATATTTCAATTAAGGGCATGTGTTATCCAATGTTATTTATTATGCATTAAATGATTTCTGTTGTTACTTTTGCCAGGGTACAAAATTTTGCATAAAAAAATACACCAATGAAGAAAGTGGCCATTCCTGTTGTTGACGGAAAACTTAGTGAATATTTTGGTGGATGTAACCATTACGAAATATTCTCTGTTGATGCTGGTTTTGTAAAAAGTGAAGAAATTGAAAAACGGCCGGAAATAAGCATTGCCAAGATACCGGGCTGGATAGCCGGTAAGGGGGTAACCGATATTATTACACATAGGATAGACAAACGCATTATCAACGATTTCATCCCTTATGGAATAAACCTTTTTATCGGTATCGCGGTCAATTCAACGCACCGGCTGATAGAAGATTACCTGAGCGGAAATCTCAGGTCAGATGAAAAGATTATATCGGAGATTATGGCCTGAAGAGATAAGGGGTCTTACTAGCAAAAAATCCCATGCTGAAAACGATTCATTATAATAATAACATTAATCAAACAAGAACTTAAAAACGCGCATATTGATGAAAAATGTAAATAAAATAACCGGGGCCGAGGCAATATTGCTTTCTTTAATGAAAGAGGATATAGATACGATTTTTGGTTATCCCGGAGGGGCAATGATGCCCATATATGACAAAATATATAGCAAAGGCCGAAGTATCAAACACATACTTGTAAGGCACGAACAGGGTGCGGCCCATGCTGCACAGGCATATGCACAGGTATCGGGTAAACCCGGTGTGTGCTTTGCCACCTCAGGCCCGGGTGCCACCAACCTTATTACAGGTATTGCAAATGCTCATCTTGATTCCATACCCGTAATCTTTATTACGGCCCAGGTACCGTCAATGCTCCTGGGTACCGACGCATTTCAGGAAACCGATATGATTAGTCTCTCGATGCCTGTTACCAAGTGGAATTATCAGGTTACCAGTGCAGAAGAAATCCCCGATGTTATTGCCAAGGCTTTTTTCTTTGCAACTACAGGCAGGCCCGGGCCTGTTTTGATTGATGTAACCAAAGACGCACAGCTTGGAACTCTTGATTTTAACTATAAATCAATAAAATCCATTCGTTCATACAATCCTTCACCTGCAATTCAAGATGAGGATATTAACCAGGCCATATCGCTTATTGCATCCTCAGAAAGGCCGTTGCTACTTGCCGGTCATGGAATACTGCTTGCCGGTGCTACCTCACAGCTTAAAACATTTACAGATAAAACAAAAATACCTTGTGCTGTTACTTTAATGGGTAAATCTGCCATTAGCGAAGATCATCCTTATTATGTTGGTATGCTGGGCATGCATGGCAATTATGCCCCCAATATACTTACCAATAAAGCCGATCTTATTATTGCAGCCGGAATGCGTTTCGACGACAGGGTAACCGGAGATTTAAAACGATATGCAACAGACGCAAAAATCATCCATGTAGATATTGACAAGGCAGAACTAAATAAAAATGTAAGGTCACATCTTGCCATACACGCCAACATTAAAGATTTTTTTGACAGGATTATCCCCCGGATCACTTATCAGACCCCTGAAAATTGGATTGAACAGTTCAGACAGTTGAATGCAATTGAAGAAGAGAAAGTAGTCAGGAAAGATTGTTTTCCCGGGAATGGAAAAATTCATGCAGGCGAAGTTATTTATCTTCTCTCCCGGAAAACTAACGGTGAGGCTGTTGTGGTAACCGATGTGGGCCAGAACCAGATGTTGGCTGCAAGGTATTATCAATATAAAAACCCTAATACGCTTATTACGTCAGGAGGATTGGGGACAATGGGCTTTGGGCTGCCTGCGGCAATGGGGGCGCAGGTCGGAAGACCCGACAATACCGTTATACTTTTTACCGGTGATGGAGGCTTTCAAATGACCGTTCAGGAACTGGGAACTGTTTTTCAATATAACCTGCCTGTGAAAATTGTTATTTTCAATAATAATTTTCTGGGTATGGTAAGACAATGGCAACAACTCTTCAACGAGAAAAGATATGCCGAAACCAATATGCCTACCCCTGATTTTCCTTTGCTGGCAAAAGCATTCGGAATTGAAGGCGAACTGGTGAAAGACCGGACAGAAATTCCCGGGGCGCTGGATAGAATGCTAGAACATTCTGGCCCTTACCTGCTGGAAATAAAGACTGAAAAAGAGGCCAATGTTTTTCCGATGATCTATCCCGGTAAAGCAGTTGACGAAATTGTGCTTGAACCTTAAATTATTTGCTGCATATGAAGAACACTTACACCATCACGGCTTTTTCTGAGAACCATATTGGTTTGCTCAACCGCATTACCATTGTTTTTACCCGCAGGCATATCAATATCGAAAGCCTCACGGTTTCATCCACCGAGGTAAAGGGCATCCACCGGTTTACCATCGTGGTTGAAGACACAGAAGAACAGGTTGTAAAAGTTGTGAACCAGGTAGAAAAACTACCTGAAGTATTGCGCGCAGAGTGGTACCTGAACGATGAAATTATCTATCGGGAAATTGCCCTTTATAAGATTCCGATTGATGTGGCCATTGATAAGAATATAGAGCAAATCATGCGCGAATTTAATGCACATATGGTGGATATTCAGGATGGCTTTGTAATTATCGAAAATACAGGGCATGTCGAAGATACAGAAAAACTTTATGAAGTATTAAAACCATATGGTATCCTGCAGTTTGTTCGTTCAGGGCGTATTTCAATATCTAAACAGAAAAAAGAACTTTCGACCTATTTAAATGAATTGCCTGTTAATGAATATGTTAAAGAATAATTAAAAAATAATCTTGTTATAAATAATTTTGGGCTGTGATTAAAAATTCAAATTCCAGTATTCATTTTTAGGTTTTTACATTAGAAAAAAGGTGATTCGGCTAAAAGTATACGAAAACGGAAAAAGCAATGTCATTGAAACCACTACCGGTGATTCATTATTGACCATACTGCGCGGGTCGGGATATAATATATACGCACCTTGCGGTGGCAGGGGAACTTGTGGCAAATGTCTTGTGAATATAAAAGGAAATGGCTTCGTGCAATCCTGCACTTTTTTTCCTGATAAAGATATTGAAATAATATTGCCGGGACAGGCAGAAGTTATTATCCTTACCAGCCAGACAGATTACCTTGAAGACCTGCCGTTCGATGGTGGGATATCACTTGGCATGGGTACCCATTCTGTGGGTGTGGCTGTTGATATTGGTACAACCACCGTGGTAATGTATTTTATGGATATGATTACTGGTGAAACCAGGAAAATTGCTTCATTTTTAAACCCACAGCATCTTTATGGTGCAGACGTGATTACCAGGATCGGGTATTGCCAGGAAAATGTTAACGGACTGAAGGGATTGCAGGAGGTTATTATATCTGCCATTAACAAAGAGCTTGAGAACTTTGTAAAAGAGTCGGGGTTTGCTGCCGATAGCATCGAGAAAATGGTGTTTGTAGGCAATACAACCATGTTGCATATTTTGTTGGGCGAAGACCCTGTTTCTATTGCCCTTGCCCCTTTTGTGCCAAAATTTACCAGCCGGCAGTTAAGAACAGGCAATGAAACAGGATTTAATATCAATAGCGGTGCAATTATTGAAACCCTGCCATGCATATCGGCATATGTTGGTGCAGATATTGTTGCAGGTGTTGCTGCTTTGAAAAACCTTCATAAAAACTATATTTTTCTTGACATAGGCACTAATGGTGAATTAGCCCTGGCCAGGGGGGACAAATTATTTACCTGTGCCACCGCTGCCGGACCAGCTTTTGAAGGGGCAAATATATCTTGTGGTATGGCTGCTGTTACGGGCGCTATCTCGGCTTTCAATAGACAGGGAAAATACCAGGTTATTGGAAACACTGCCCCTGAGGGAATATGCGGGTCGGGGATTGTTGATATCGTTGCATACATGCTCCTTGAGGACATTATTGATGAAACAGGCTTATTGCAGGAACCTTTTATTATAGATGGCATGAAAAAACTCCGGGTTTTACAGCAGGACATCAGGGAAATACAATTGGCAAAATCTGCAATCTATTCCGGGATAATTATTTTAATTAACCATGCAGGCCTGTCATTTAACGAGATTGATGCACTGTATCTTGCAGGAGGCTTTGGCAACTACCTGAATATTTCATCGGCAATACAAATAGGATTATTGCCCTCTGAGCTTAAAGACAGGATTTACCCTGTAGGTAACAGCGCCGGTATCGGGTCGTTGCAATACCTTAGGTCAAAGAAGTTTGGCAGTAAAATAAATAAAGTTATTGAAAATAGCTCTTACATTGAATTATCAGATATTGATGAATTCAACATGCAGTTTGCATTGAATATGAATTTCTTAAAAAATAATTATCATGGCAAAGACCAAACCTTTTGATAACCATTTATCTGAATACGAATTATGGTTTGATGATAACCACTATGTGTTCTTATCTGAACTTGAAGCAATAAAAAAACTATTGCCTGGTGCCGGCAAAGGTGTTGAAATTGGTATCGGGAGCGGCATTTTCTCGTCGCCTTTGGGAATCACCGAAGGCTGCGACCCTTCACCCGTGATGCGAAAAAAAGCTCTTGACAGAGGATTAAATGCCATTGATGGTGTGGCCGAAGCTCTTCCTTATCAAAACGATAGCTTCGATTTTGCCCTCATGGTGACTACCATATGTTTTGTTGACGATCCACAAAAATCACTTGAGGAGATATACAGGATTTTAAAACCGGGCGGGGACATAATCATAGGGTATGTTGATAAAAACAGCCCGGTAGGCGAATTATATCAGTTGCATAAAGAGGAAAGCCTCTTTTATAATGAAGCCCGTTTTTTCAGTACCGATGAAATCATTAAATTACTGGTCTCCTGCGGATTTTCCATTATCCAGACCTGCCAGACTGTATTTGGACAAATACAAGAGATTACCGAAGTGCAACCACCGGAAGACGGATACGGGGAAGGTAGTTTCGTGGTAATAAAGGCGAAAAAAAAATGAAAAACACACCGGAAAATCCAAAATATACAGGTAAAACAGTTGACAGATAATTAATATTATTGGCCGGGAGCTTGTATTTTCGTAAAATATTGATAGCAAAACTGAAAACAAAAGAAAGTTGAAATAGGTTTCCGGCTATAAAATGCGAAAGATTGTTTCTCATGTTTTTGTGAAAAACAATGGCTAAAAAAAATTGTATATTATTATTGTTCACTACCTTATATTTTTCTGCTATGTATTCACAGGTAACAGATACAACCATTCTTGAATATATGCCCATTGGGATTTTTCATACCGTCTACACTCCGCAAACAGGGGCGCCCAGGCAAGGCATCCTTTTGCCCGAAACCAAAGGTACAATTGAAATATTTACAAAATACAGGGGGGCGTTAACAACGCTTGATTTGTTTGAATACATTATTGTGCTGTACCATTTCAGCGAGGTTGAGCGATGGGAGCCTGTGGTAAACCCGCCGGCGGCATCACACGAACACAATTTCGGGCTTTTTTCCACCCGAAGCCCCAAAAGGCCAAACCCGATCGGCCTTTCTATTGTGAAACTTGAATATATTGATAATGGTGTGTTGCATGTTTCAGGAATTGATGCATTCGATGGTACCCCTGTATTGGATATAAAACCTTACCTGCCTTCGGTTGATTGTCCGCAGAGTGTGCAGAACGAACTTATGGAAAAAGTACTCGGGCACCATGACGAAGATTTTATTAACGATTCCACATTTTTTAAATAACACCTGATAGCAGGTGAGGTAAAAATGAAAAAAGCAGCGAAAGTTGATGATGTGCTTAAAATTGCCGGAGACTTAATAGGTGAAGGAAAATATGGGGAGGCCATCAACTATTTGCAAAAAATTATTGATGAAGACAACAAAAATATGGTGGCTGTGAGGCTTAAAGAACATATAGAACGGATTCTCGGATACAGCAACAGGGATTATTTTGGGGCAACAAACCTTGATATGGACCCATGGTTGGAATAATTCAGGGTATGAAAAGCGGAACAGTAGCGCATTTTTGTCAAATTATTGAAAAGAATCGTAATTTCGGATAAACAATTTTCTGAAAAATGCCTGTACAAATACCTGTTAAACAAATCGCAGCGGTCCATGACCTTTCCGGCTGCGGACGGACATCACTCTCGGTGGTCATCCCAATTCTTTCCACATTGGGCATAAAAGTTTGTTCTTTGCCTACAGCAGTTTTATCTTCACACAGCCGATATGAAGGTTATCATTTTGTTGACCTTACTGATCATTTGCAACCCACTATTGACCACTGGAAAAAGCTTGGTATGTCTTTTGATGCCATATACAGCGGATTTCTCGGTTCGCACAGGCAAATTCAGATAGTAAGCGACATGATTGATGCTTTTAAAAAAGACCATCAACTGGTAGTAGTTGACCCGGTGCTTGGAGATAATGGTATCACCTACAAGACCATTAGTAAAGAGATGGTGGCACAAATGAAATCACTGGTGAGGAAGGCTGATATTATTACTCCAAATTTAACAGAAGCTTCATTATTGCTGGACAAAACTTATAATCCCTGTATTGATGAAAAAGAAATCAAAGAACAGATGTTGCAGTTATCGGACATGGGGCCGGGAAAAGTTGTAATTACCAGTGTGCCGGATGCATCCGGCGCTAATAAATACTCTGTTTTAGCATATAACAAAAATGGCAACCGCTTCTGGAAAGTGCCTATAGATTATATTCCTGCCGACTTTCCGGGCACAGGCGACTGTTTCACGAGCGTGCTTACAGGTGCTTTACTACAGGGCGATAGCTTACCAATAGCCCTTGACAGGGCGGTACATTTCATATCTTATGGTGTTCGTGCAACCTATGGATATAACTATAACCCTAACGAGGGAATCTTGCTTGAAAGAATTCTCAACCGGTTGAATTTTCCGATGCCTGTGAGCAGTTATGAGATTTATTAAAGATATTTGCCCGTTTTTTTTAAGCAAATTTTTTATACAAAAAGGTTAAGGTTTGCTGTTTCAGCATGCTCGAGGTAGGTAGCCACACCGCCTATCTGAACACCATCGATAAGTTCTTCGGCTTTCACGCCCATCACATCCATCGACATCTGGCAGGCTACCATCTCC
>JAFGPL010000048.1 GCA_016936215.1 Bacteroidales bacterium | reverse complement strand
TCCTGGCTTTCAAGACTTGCATGCCTTGTTCTTGACGCTTTCTTAGAAGCCACTTCTGAATAACAAGAGTTTTCTTAGAGACATTATTTAGACAATCCGGATTAAAGGATTATCCGGTCGCCGAGATTTTTCGAAAGGTTTTTCTTCAGTTCATTAAGAATAATATAACGCTGCTGCAGCAAATAAATATTGTCCCGGTCATCGGTATCCTGGGCAATTTTTAATTGCTTGCTTGTATCTTTCATCAGTGATAAAACCTTTTGATTCTTAAATGCATTGATGGTTTCGGGTACTATTTCAGTTAGTTTCATGTCTTCGGTTTCAATATACGACTCGTGCTTTTGCCAGATTTTACTCAACTGATAAGTAGAGGTAAGTAAGTCAACACAAATTCTTGCGATGCTGTCATTGGTATGAAAGAGAAAATATTTATCTTCAATTTGCTTACCTTCAGTTACCTGGGACTTTATTTCATTGTAAATAATGTTAAGTGTATTGTCTTTAAATTCAAGGTCATCGTTATCAATTTCAGATGTAATATAATCTGCAACAGAGAGAATTTGTTCTATTCCATCTGAATTTACAACTTTAATAACTTCACGGTTGCCATAGCTAAGCAGCAGCCGGATAATATCTTTTTCGATAAAGTTCGATTCAATTTCTTTATTTGCATGAAATTCAGTTTTAAAATCATCCTGCTCATAGGATGGTGGTTTTAGTTCTGTTTTGAATTTCTGTTCCGCATATTTTCGTCTTAGTTTGCGTATTTCAGTGTAAAGAACACGTTCGTCAACGTCAAGAATTTTGCTGCATTCGCGTATATAAACTGTTCGGGTAATACCATCAGGGATAACCGCTACAGAACGCACAACATCACTGATTAACGTTGCCCTTCGTACCGGGTCTGAACTTGAATCTTTAATTAAGAGCCTGGTTTTGAAAGTAATGAAGTCACTTTCGTTGTTTGTTATATAATCGTGAAATTCAGAAGTACTTTTTTTCTTTGAAAAAGAATCAGGGTCTTCTCCATCGGGGAAAAGAACGACCTTAACATTAAGCCCTTCTTCGAGAATCAGGTCAATTCCCCTGAGAGATGCTTTAATACCGGCTTCATCACCATCGTACAGAACTGTAATATTTTTGGTAAAACGTTTTATCAACCTTATCTGTTCAATAGTCAATGAAGTTCCTGAAGAAGCTGCAACATTTTCAATACCGGCCTGGTGCATCGAAATTACATCGGTATAACCTTCAACCAGGTAGCATTTATCGTGTTTAATAATTGACTGCCGGGCAAAATATAATCCATACAGGATATTGCTTTTATGGTAAACTTCAGATTCGGGTGAATTCAGATATTTTGCTGTCTTACCATCCGATTTCAGAATTCTGCCGCCAAATCCGAGTACTTGTCCTGAAAGGCCGTGAATCGGGAACATTACCCTTCCATGAAAACGGTCGAAAGTGTAATCTTCTTTTTTAATTGTAAGGCCTGTTTTTTCAAGGTATTCGAGCTTATATCCATTGTGCAGGGCTGTTTTGGTAAACGAATCTTTCTGTTCGCGGGCATAACCAAGCTGAAATTTTTCAATGATATCTTCCCTGAAACCTCGTTCGTGAAAATAAGAAAGCCCTATAGCCTTACCTTCTTCGGTGCTATTTAAATTTTCAGAAAACAGTTTTTGGGCATAAAGATTAAGGGCGAGCATGCTTTCCCTGTCGTCTTTCTGCTGACGCTCTTCAACACTCTCTTCTTTTTCCGCAATTTCGATGTTGTATTTTTTTGCCAGGTACTTTAATGCTTCAGGATAGGAGAGTTTTTCATGCTCCATAAGAAAAGTAACCACATTTCCTCCGATACCCGAACTGAAACATTTGAATATTCCTTTCGATGGACTGACAAAAAAGGATGGGGTTTTTTCGTTGGTAAATGGGCTCAGGCCTTTATAATTCTGACCTGAACGCTTTAGATTGACAAATTCACCAATTACCTCTGTAATATCTGCAGCGGAAAATATTCTTTCTATAGTTGAATGGTCTATCACAATTTATAAGTAGAAATAAATATGAAACAAAATTCAAAATTGGATAAAATATCCAATTTCTGTAAAAATTTTGAAAAAATAAGTATAAACAAGATTATAAAGTGAGATTGTTAATAATTGATAAGTATTTGATTCTAATACATAATATTTATAAAATATCGGCATTACCTTTGCTGAAATGAAATTAAAAAATTTAATAGACAGCTGAAATAATGAAGACAATGATGCTTACCGGAATCAGAAAGATGCAGATGATGGAGGAACCTATGCCCCGGATTAAAAAAGAAAATGAAGTGCTTATCAGGATGAAAACTGTCGGGGTATGTGGTTCGGATATACATTATTATACACAGGGAAAAATTGGAAGCCAGGTAGTTGAATATCCATTTGCAGTTGGACATGAAGGTGCGGGTATTGTTGAAAAAACAGGAAAAAAGGTAACTAAAGTAAAACCAGGTGACAGGATTGCCATTGAACCTGCAATGCCCTGTTTTGAATGTGACCAGTGCAGGGCTGGCCGGCACAATACATGTCTGCGTCTAAGATTTCTCGGATGTCCCGGTCAGGCAAGCGGGTGTTTGTCAGAGTTTATTGTTATGCCCGAAAGCAGTTGCCTGCCAATTCCAGACAGCATGTCTTTTGATGAAGCGGCAATCTCAGAACCATTAGCCATAGGATTGTATGCTGTAAAGCAAGCAGGTGCTGTAAAGCAAGCCAATGCCGCCATTCTTGGTTTTGGGCCCATTGGTATGAGTGTAATGCTTTGTTTAAAAGCATTTGGCGCGGGCAGTGTTTTTGTATCAGAAAAAATAACCGAAAGAATAAAAATGGCACAAAAATCGGGAGCAGATTTGACCGGAAACCCCGATAATGAGAATATAATTACAACTGCTTTGCAAACGGTAAAACAAGGGTTTGATGTTGTTTTTGAATGCTGCGGTAAACAGGAAGCCATTGATCAGGCTGTTGAACTGGTTAAACCGGGTGGTAAAATAATGATTGTGGGCATACCGGAATTTGAATTTTGGAGTTTTAAAGCAGATAAAATAAGAAGAAACGAGATCACCATTATGAATGTAAGGAGGCAAAACCATTGTGCTGAAGAGGCTATTAAACTTATAGCCGACAAAAAAACTGATGTATCAAATATGCCGACACACAGGTTTAAATTCGAAAATACCCGCGAAGCCTTTGAAATGGTTGCAGGATATGAGGATGGTGTGATGAAGGCAATGATTGATTTTTGATTTTATAATCATGTTATATTCATTCAGAAATTATAAAATAAATTATTAATCAATTAATTGTGAAACCATCTATTTTTGCTTTATGAATTAAGAAACTTTTATCCATATCATTCGTTTTATTCAGGTAGGTTTATTTAAAATATTACATAATGAAGCATTTGAAAACTCTCGGACGATTAAATAGAAAAACCGGTATTTTGGTATGCGCATATTTAGTGGTAAGTATTACCACTTTTTCACAGTGGGGTACCGATTCCATTTATTTTGATGAAAACTGGAAAAACACAACCCGTGTGAATGCCAAATTTTTTCGGCTGATGGATGTTGACACTATAAAAATACTTTTTTTGGTAGAAGATTATTATATATCAGGAAATTTGCAGATGTCAGGGGCATACAGGTCTATTAACCCTGATGTAAAAGTCGGTGAGTTTAAGTATTGGTATGACAATGGCCAGCAACATATTCACTGCAATTTTACCAATGGTATACTTGATGGCCCATATCGCGAGTGGTATAAAAACGGGATACTTAAGAACGAAAAAAAATTTGAAAACGGTTTTATTGAAGGCATTGAAAAAGATTGGGATGAGAATGGGTTACTTACCAAAAGTACAGAGTATAAAAATGGGATGAAACATGGCAAATTCATTACATATTATCCCAATGGCCTGCCGATAAGGAAAGACTTTTATGAAAATGATATATTCAAAAAAGGAAAATGTTTCACTGCTAATGGAGAAGATACCACGTATTTTAATTATTTTATAATGCCCAAATTTAGAGACGGAATTGAAAGCTTTAAAAATTATATACATGAAAAGCTGAATTACCCCGAAATTGCCAGGTTAAATGATGAAGAAGGACAGGTACATGTAAGATTTACTATTGATGAAAGTGGAAATGTAAGCAGAATTAAGCTTATCAAGGAAGACAAAGATTATTTTAACCAGGAAGCCTTAAGGGTTGTCTCCTCCTCTCCAAAGTGGACACCGGGAAAAAGAGATGGAAAAGTAATAGATGTTACGATTACAATTCCGATATTGTTCAGGCTCAAATAGATAACAAAATTTGTTTTTTGGTGGATTTTGAATAATGATTTGAAATTCAAATAAATTAGTTTAACCCTCTTTGGATATGTTCCAGTATGTTGGAATTTGATTGACTATTGATTTGTAAATGAAGTATATACATCATATTTTGTTAAAAATGCCAAACTAAGGTTTTGATTATATCATTAAAATATTATTAAATTTGCACCTGAAACTAACAAAAATGTTGGTGCAAATATCTGAAAATATAAAACCCACCTGTTATTGTAAATTTTTCTATTATATACTTAAATTATTTACAGACCTAACTTAGTTTTTAATGGATGTAAACGGAAAACTGTTTAAAAAATTCCTTGAAAGACAGGCTGCCTATGAGCAACAGCAAGGTAAATCGGCTGCCGAAAAGCAGCATTCAAAAGGAAAACTCACTGCCAGGGAACGTATAGATCTGCTCTTTGACAACAATACATTTGAAGAAATAGATGCATTTTCAACAGCTGCGCCTTCAGGAGGTGAATTTGGAAGAATCGTTACTGCCTATGGAGATGGTGTAATAATTGGCCATGGAAAAATAAATGGCAGACTTGCCTTTGCTTATGCACAGGATTTCGCCATTATGGGAGGATCTTTAGGGGCCGTGCATGCAACCAAGATTTCCAAAATACAGGATATGGCACTCAAAATGGGTGCCCCGATCATTGGCCTGATAGATTCAGGAGGGGCACGTATTCAGGAAGGGGTATCAAGTCTGGCGGGCTATGCAGGCATTTTTAACCGCAACGTACGTGCTTCGGGTGTAATACCACAAATATCTGTTATCATGGGGCCTGCTGCCGGTGGAGCTGTTTATTCCCCATCTATCACCGATTTTGTATTTATGACAAACAAAACAAGCTATATGTTTGTAACAGGGCCCAATGTGGTAAAAGAAGTATTGAACGAAGATGTTTCTTTTGACGATCTCGGTGGTGCTATGGTACATATGAAAAAAAGCGGGATTGCACATTTTGTATATGAAGATGAAGAAAACACCATTAGAGGCTTGCAAAAGCTCTTAACTTATCTGCCCTCTAATAACCTTGAAAATCCACCCATTATTGACCTGCGCGATACCGAAGAAAGAATCGAAGAAAGGCTCAGGGAAATTGTACCGGATGACCCAAATAAACCATACGATATCAAGGAAGTGATCAACCTGATTATTGACAAGGGAAGCTTTTTTGAAGTATCAGAAGGTTTTGCGATGAATATTGTGGTGGGATTTGCCCGCCTCAAAGGAAAGACAATTGGTATCATAGCAAATCAACCCAAAGTGCTTGCCGGTACGCTAGATATCAACTCTTCGGTAAAATCGGCAAGGTTTATAAGGTTTTGTGATTCATTTAATATTCCTATTCTTACGTTCGAAGATGTACCAGGCTTTTTGCCGGGTTTAGACCAGGAACATAACGGGATAATACGACATGGTGCTAAATTGCTTTACGCTTATGCCGATGCGACTGTTCCTAAAATTACGGTTATTTTAAGAAAATCGTATGGCGGCGCATATTGTGTAATGAACAGCAAAAACCTTGGTGGTGATTTTAATTTTGCCTGGCCAACAGCCGAGATTGCGGTAATGGGTCCCGAAGGAGCTGTTTCCATTCTTTACAGAAAGGAATTACTTGAATCTGATGATCCTGCCAAGCTGAAAAAAGATCTTGCCTTGAAATACCGTGAAGAAATTGCTAACCCATATGTTGCTGATGAAAAAGGATATATTGATGAGGTAATAGATCCTGCTGTTACAAGGAAAAAACTTATATCAGCTTTTGAAGCCCTTGAGAATAAACATGTAAATGTTCCTTCAAGAAAACATGGAAATATTCCATTGTAATTGAACTGGTTTTAAAAAAGTCATTTTACAATTTTTACTATGAAGATAAAAAGTCTATTAATAGCCAACCGCGGTGAAATAGCTGTTCGGATTGATGCAACGGCAAAGAGGATGGGTATTAAGACATTTGGAATTAAAACACAAAAAGAGTCCAATGCATATTATCTGCGGGTAGTAGATGAGATAGTAGATTTTACAGATACCGTGGAAGAATTACCCGAATTTTTAGATATTGAGCGAATAATAGCGGCTGTAAAAAGCCATAATATCCAGGCTATACACCCGGGGTATGGTTTTTTGGCTGAAAGTCCTTATTTCGCAAAAAGATGTGAAGAAGAAAATATTATTTTTATCGGGCCATCGGCTTCTGCTATTTATAAGATGGGAAATAAAACCATAGCCAAACAGATTGCCACCAAGCATAAAGTACCTTTACTTCAGGGAAGTATCGGCAATGTTAAAAATCCACAGGAAGCCATTGTGATAGCTGACAAGATAGGATATCCTGTAATTCTGAAGGCTGCAGCAGGAGGTGGCGGACGTGGTATGAGAATTGTAGAAAAGGCTTCGCAGATGGAAAAAATGTTCAAAATGGCTACATCGGAAGCTGAAAAAGCATTTAACGATCCATCGGTTTTTATTGAAAAATATGTAAGAAACCCTCGTCATATCGAGTTTCAGGTATTTGGCGACAAATTTGGAAATTTCATACACCTCGGTGAGAGAGAATGTTCCATACAGCGTAAACACCAGAAGTTGATTGAAGAGTCGCCTTCTTCGGCATTAAACGATAAGTTGAGAAAAGAAATGGGTGAGGCAGCAATTAGAATTGCCCAGGCTGTAGATTATTACAGTGCCGGTACCGTAGAATTTCTTCTCGATGCCGACAAGAATTTCTACTTCATGGAAATGAATACCAGGATACAGGTTGAACATCCTGTTACCGAAATGGTTACAGACACCGATTTGATTGAATTACAAATAAGGGTGGCCCAAAACGAAAAACTACCGCTTAAGCAAAAAGATGTTCAACTGAACGGATGGGCTATAGAATGCAGGATAAATGCAGAAGATGTACAGGGTGGTTTTTCCCCGAGTATTGGCACTATTCAGAAAATAGTTTATCCGCGCAGCAAAAATATCCGCATTGATACAGGTGTAATAGATATGTCGGTGGTAACGCCTTACTACGATTCGATGGTGGCTAAATTAATTGTGCATGCTGAAACCAGGGAAAAAGCGTTGTTGGCATGTGTAAACGCCTTGAAAAAATTTTGGGTAAAAGGCATAAAAACCACGATTCCTTTCTGTATCCAGGTTTTGAACCATAAGAAATTTAAGAAAGGTGACTTTAATACTTCGTTTATCGAAAAAGAGATGGACCAGATATTTCATCAGGAAGAAGAGTATGAAATGCTTGCTGCATATGTAGCTGCATTTGACTTTGCTGCCGAACTGGAGAATGAAAGGACTACATTTGTGAATTTTGAACAAGGTAAAAATATCAGTCCGTGGGTATTGAATAAACGAATCCGTTCAATTTAAAATCCTTATTATGAAATTCTATAAGAAAAAGAAACAAACAACAAATGAATATATTGCTGTATCACCAAAGGACAAGAAATATAAGATTTTGAACCCTTTTGGTGAAGAAGTTACTGTAAACGGTAAAAAAACTGATATCAAAATTTTTGAAAGTGAAGAAGGTTTTACCTATATCGTCTATAAAAATAAAAAATACCTGGTTGAAATAACCGATAAAAACCAGAACAAATACACGGTCATGATTAACGGTGTAAGTTATTCATTTACTGTGGAATCACCTATTTCATACCTGCGTAAAAAGTATTTGGCAAAGCACCAGACTAAAAACAAAGTAGAAATGGTAATTGCCCCGATGCCCGGCAAAATTATTGATTTGCTGGTAGAAGAAAATGCAGAGATAAAAGTCGGAGAACCTGTATTGATACTTGAAGCCATGAAAATGCAGAATGAAATAAGTTCGCATGTTGGGGGCAAGGTGAAAAAAATTCATGTAAAGCAAAACGATTCTGTTGCAAAAGATGACGTATTGATAGAGATTGAACAGTAATAACCAAAGGCTTTTGTTTTGTGATGCATTTTTGCTTTGGGCCCATTACAGATTTATTTTGTTTCTGATCATTACCTGCCAATTCCTTTGTCATTAAGATTAACAGTACAGCAGATAATACTTGTTTGTATTATGGATACAGCATTAAAATAATGTTGACAAAGATTCTAACCTATCATAACTTTGATTAGATTTCAAAAGAAAGACAGCTGATAATGATTATTAGCAGGGTATTTAACTTGATATAATAAAAAGTTTTTTAAAGTTATAGTTAATAACTTTACCACCAATTCCTTTTAAAAACCGAAATCGTAATTAGTTTTGCAAATTATGTGTTTTAAAAATGAAATTTCGTAAAAAGATATCAATAATTGCCATATCCATATTTACAATTGCGGTAACTGCAATTTCATTGAATTCAGGATCTAACGGAGAAACCACTGACAGGTTTTTTGAGTCAGATTCTACAGAATTTTATCATAAACATATACAATTTAATAACCTCGCTTTTAGTTATGATACTTTTATCACACAGTCATTAGCACAGGAAAATATTCCGGGACTGGCCGTTGTAATTGTAAAAGATAACCAGGTAGTGTTTATGAAACCATACGGGGTAAAGGAGTTTGGAACCACTGATTCTGTAGATATAAATACGGTGTTTCGCCTGGGTTCTGTCTCCAAGGGTTTTGCATCGGTGCTCACAGGCATTTTGGTTGATGAGAAAAAACTTTCATGGGACGATAAGGTGATTAAATATCTACCTGATTTCTCACTTAAAGATACCTCCCATACAAATAAACTTACCATTCGAAATATTTTAAGCCAGACTACCGGGCTTCCAACGCATACCTTTACCGATATGCTTGATTACAATGTTCCTTTTGAAGAGATTAAACCATTGCTGGTAAATGTTAACCCTATAGCCCCCCCTGGAAAACTATACAGTTATCAGAATGTAACTTACAGCCTGATAGCAGATATTGTAAAATCTGCCACCGGACAGGATTACAATACCCTTGTCGAGCATAAAATATTTATCCCCTTATACATGCAGCATGCTTCACTTGATTATGAATCAATGGCAAGCGACAGCAATGTTGCCATGCCGCATGTTTATGCCGGAAATCACACTTGGAAAACTCTTGCACTTAATAACAGGTATTATTCTGTGCCGCCTGCATCGGGTGTAAATGCAAGCATATCTGATATGGCCAGGTGGTTACTGGCATTAAACGGAAATTATCCGGAGTTTATTCCTAAAGAATCATTAGGTGAGATTTATACACCACAGATTTATACACCTATAAAAAGAAAATACAGAAACAGTTGGAAAGATTTAGAAAAACTATATTATGGTTTAGGCTGGCGTGTATTTGAAATAAACGGCAACAGAATAATATACCATGGCGGATATGTAAAAGGCTACAGGGCTGAAATTGCATTTAATTACGAAGAAAAAACAGGAATTGCTGTGCTGTTTAATTCTAATTGCAGGTTATCAAATGTCTGTATACCTAAGTTCTGGGAACTTTATTTCAATTGTTCTAATAATACCATGCTTACCGCTGAAAATTAACTGGTATGCCTGCCAAAGCCTGTTACATTCGACTTTTTTCAAATAATGAATATAAAGACTGGTAACATTTTTGAAAATGTATCTTTTATAAAGTATAATAATCACTTTTTTTAAAGTAACCCAGGGAATAACATTAAACTGCAATTAGCCAGCCTGCACCTCAAAACTTTTGCTGCTGAAATCAGAATAGATAGCTTTAATAAGTTTTTACCATTTTGTTTTGTGTTGTTTTGCCCCCATAATTAACCTGCATTATTCAATCAATTTCTTTGGTATTAATCATCATGCAGTAATAATTTGAAAGTAAGCGTATGAATTATTCAGGTTAATTCGTGTAAATAATTGTGATGATCATATATGAATTTTGGCTGTTGATCAAATAATCTGAACTTTTTATTTTCAACATCTGATAAGTTAGAATTATTGCCGTAACTTTTCATCCATAAACTTAACTATTCCTCCCACCTATATTACGTTAGTGAAAACACGTTTCCGGACCGCCTGGTAAGCATTTCTGCCAGACGGTTTTTTT
>JAFGPL010000047.1 GCA_016936215.1 Bacteroidales bacterium | reverse complement strand
GTTGCAGCCCATCCGGGTGTTACAAAAACCGATCTGTTCAGGTCGAGTGGTAAGCTGATCACTTTTTTTACCAACCTTATTGCCCAGGACGTAACAATGGGCGCTTTGCCCATGCTCAGGGCAGCTACAGAACCCGGGCTGAAAGGCGGAGAATATTTCGGGCCGTTAAAGTTTATGGGTATGCGGGGCTATCCACGGTTGATAATTTCAAGTAAAAAATCATACAATAATAAACTTGCAAAAGAACTCTGGGAAGTTTCTGAAAAACTTACGGGTGTAAGTTATCATTTTAATTCTTGAAATATTGGAAACCCGCCGGTATTAATTAAATAAACAGGAGCAGACTAACTGCCATAAGCGCCATTCCGCCAATTAATCCGTAAATTGAAAGGTGTGCTTCGCCATATTCCCTGGCTGCCGGCAGCAACTCGTCCAAAGAGATAAAAACCATAATGCCTGCTACAACGGCAAACACAATTCCCATTAGAGTATTATTGTCCCCGATAAACGGCAACAGGATGAGGTAACCCACCAGGGCGCCAACCGGCTCTGCAAGTCCTGATGAAAAAGAGAGCCAGAAAGCCTTTTTACGGTTACCTGTAGCATAAAAAACCGGTATGGATACAGCAATACCTTCAGGAATATTGTGTATGGCCACTGCAACAGCAATGGCAATACCGAGGTTACTGTCAGACAGCGCTGCGGTAAATGTGGCAAGCCCCTCGGGGAAGTTATGGATAGCAATGGCCAGCGCGGTAAAAACACCCATGCGGGTAAGTTTGTGATTCTTGGCATTGATGTCAATTTCTTCCACTTTATGCATCTCATGCGGGTTGTCCACGTTCGGCACAAGTTTATCAATAATGGCAATTAATGCAATACCACCGAAAAAAGCGAGCACTGTGATCCACGATCCAAGTTTTTCGCCATAAATGGCTTCCTGGGTGAGGATTTCTTTGCCCTTAAAAAAAATCTCCACAAAAGATACATAGATCATTACCCCGGCAGAAAACCCCAGCGCCAGTGAAAGAAATTTGGTGTTAGTCCGTTTGGTAAAGATTGCAAGCGCACTTCCAAAACCGGTAGAGAGCCCTGCAAAAAGTGTAAGTCCAAAAGCGATTAAAATTGTTTTAGTTTCCATATAATAATTACTTTGTCTGGTGCGGGTTTAATTCAGTGAAATACTTATTGCAAAAGCACTAATCATGAATATTGCCGATTTTCAGCAGCATTTTCTCATCAAGGATTTTTATCCTTCGGCCATGCAGTTCAATAATCCCGTCCTGCTTAAACTCTGAAAGCAACCTGATCACCGATTCGGTAGCCGTACCAACAATGTTTGCAAGTTCTTCGCGGGTGAGAGATATGCGCAGGAACTTCTCATTGTCGAGGTCAAACTCTTTGCGCAAATGTATTAGTTCCTCTGCAAGACGCTCCCTCACGGTTTTTTGCGCAATATCGGTAATATTGTCGTTGGCTTCCCCCAGTTCTTTGCAGGCTATCCGCAAAAGATCGTAGGCAAAATCACCGTTGGTTTTCACAAGGTGAATAACCATTTCTGCCGGTACCAGGATAATGGCCGCATCCTCAATTACTTTTGCAGTGGAACAGGCACGTTCTTTTGAAAGCGTAGAGCGAAATCCCATAATATCACCCTTCTTGGCAAAACGGATGATCTGTTCTTTACCGTCAAATCCCGTCTTATAAATTTTAATAATCCCTTTCTGAACACAAAAAAATCCCGGTATACGGCTACCCTCTTCATAAATAATAGCACCCCTTTTATAGTGTTCGGGATCCTGGTCAATGGGTATTTGCGCCAGTTCATCTTCTGTCAGGTGCCTGAATATTGAGTTAGAGTCAATCATAAAATCTGCCATCTTATTGTCAAAATATAAATTTATACCATTTAGAATTACAGAAAACTAAATTTATTAAAATTTAAATAGTATTAATAAAAATTATTACAATTATATTTAAACAATATTCTCAGGATCATGTTTAACCTTTTTATTTAATTATTTGCAATATGAATGAATCAATAAATTTGAAATGGCTCGATAAAATGGCCTTTGAAGGTGAAGTAAATGGTTTTAAAATAATGCTTGATGCCAGTGCCGATGTTGGCGGCACAGAGCAGGGACCAAGGCCCAAACCGATGATGATGGTCGCACTGGCCGGCTGCACTGCCATGGACGTGATCTCTATACTAAACAAAATGAGGGTGGAAGTTGACCATTTCAATGTAAATGTTGAAGGTGAGCTTACCGAGGAACACCCGAAACAATTTATAGCCATGCACATAACTTACGAGTTTAAAGGCAAAGAACTACCGATGGATAAGCTCGAAAAGGCAGTGCAGCTATCGCAGGATAAATATTGCGGAGTTAGCGCCACTTACCGTAAAGTGATGAAATTAACACACGAGATTAAAATTCTGTAAACCCCCGGTTTTGAACTTCCTGTTGAAATCTGCTGCCGATTTTATCGGTTTGATATTTCCGCAACTTTGCCCATCGTGCGGCAAAAATCTTTTTTTACACGAAAAAGTTATCTGCAGCGAATGTCTATACCATCTACCCCGTTTAAAAATTGATGATTATACAGATAACCCGGTGGCCCGCCTTTTCTGGGGTAGGGTAGAAATAATGTACAGTACGGCTATGTTTTATTACATCAAGGGAAGTAAATACCAGAACATTATTCATAACCTTAAATACCAGGGCCAGCAACATATTGGTACAGGAATGGGCAGGATGTTCGGGCACGAACTGGCTGCAACACCCCTCCAGGCAGTTGATATTGTTGTGCCGGTGCCCTTGCACCCGCGTAAGCTCAGAAAGAGAGGTTTTAACCAGAGCGAGCTCATTGCAAGGGGAATTGCAGAGGGAATGGGTAAAAATACCGGTACAGGAATTCTTGAAAGGGTAACGGACACAGATTCTCAAACACGCAGATCGAGATACCAGCGATGGGAAAACGTGGAAAGTATTTTTAAGGTAAAAAAGCCTGCCCCCATTGCAAATAAGCATGTACTACTTATAGATGATGTTGTTACCACCGGTTCTACTCTGGAATCTTGTGCCACTGAAATTCTGAAAATTGAAGGGACTAAAGTAAGCGTGGCTGCGCTGGCCGTTGCCAAATATGGATAAATCTCTTTTAATGGGATTTTGTTTTTTCCTGGCTGTTAAAAAAAGTAATTTTTTACATGGTGCCTGAATAATTTGTAATAAATGTTGCATGCATATCCACACGAAGCCCTTGTCTTTTCAATCGCTGCTCATTCTCACAATTTTCGGGTAAAAGGTACCCTTGATCTCAACCAGTTCTTTCTGGTATTGCATCACTTTATAAATGTCTTTGTATGCCATCGGGGCCTCGTCGGTACCACCGCCTATCAATTCAACCCCAGCTTTTTTTAACGCTTCTTTCAGGTCTTTTTGCGTATACTGCTCCTTTGCCTTTGAACGTGACATCTTTCTGCCTGCCCCATGAGACGCCGAATTCAGCGATTCCGGGTTGCCCTTGCCCGTTACAATGAACCCCGGCAGCGTCATAGAACCAGGGATAATACCATAGATACCTTTGGTTGCAGGTGTCGCACCTTTACGGTGAACAATGGCTTCACGACCATCGCTAAGTTTTTCTTTCCATGCAAAATTGTGATGGTTCTGTATGATAAATACCGGTTTCTCACCCAATGCAGATGCAATCTTTGCATGAATAATTTCATGGTTCGCCCTTGCATAATCACCCGCAAGGTTCATTGCCAGCCAGTATTCAATACCTTCTTCGGTATCGGTGTCAAGCCATGCAAGGTTAATGGCACCTTTTGGAAGATTACATTTTGTTTTGGCTATATTTGTGTAATGCTGTGCAATATTGGCGCCAAAGTTTCTCGAACCTGAATGTGAAAGCAATGCCATATATGAACCCCCATCAAGGTTAAAATCGTTGCCTTCGGGCAAGTCAAGCATTCCAAACTCTACAAAGTGATTGCCGCTACCTGATGTACCAAGCTGTTCATAAGCTTTGTCTTTCAATCCTTTAAGAAACTTAATATCGCTAAATTCATTCCTGTCCAAAACCTTGTGGTCCTTTTTTTCTTTAAAATAATCTTTCTGTCCGAACCGGGTATTTTCAATAAGGATGGTTTTTATCATATCTTTCCTGCTTTTTATTATTTCGGGCCCCAGGGCAAAAACCGACAGGCACATACGGCAGCCTATATCCATACCTACACCAAACGGGATTACTGCATTTTGTACAGCTACTACCCCCCCGATGGGCAAACCGTATCCGCTGTGCGCATCTGCCATCAGGGCACCCTTTAGCACAACCGGCAGCCTCATGGCAGTTTCCATCTGTTCTAATGCTTCAGGCTCAATCTGCCCGCTTCCGTATACCACGTATTCTTTGGGCACCTCATTAAGAAACCGCTGAGACTTTCCGGGAGCAGGCATTTTTTCAGTTTTTGGCGGCTTAAGTAGCTTTCGGGCAATCTTTTGCAGTCGCGGGTCATCTTTATATTTTCGCGGATTTTTGAGGGTTTCTTCAAGCACTTCAAGCACTTCTGATTTGTCACTACGTTTGAAGTGTTTCTGTACCTCATTGATAACAAGGGATACGAGTTCATTATCCTTAAACCCTATTTTTTCAATCTCTTTGCCCCGAAGTTTAAGTTTCTTCATGCTTATATGGTTTTAATACAAAGATAACATGTGGCGGATCATTAAATTCATAATGTTCAGGCAAAGAATACCGGAAAGTTCAATGCTTTAAAATCTTTCTTTTCGCGCAGTATAAATTACGAAGCGACTTGTGATTAAGATGCTGGACATTAAGCCGGCATGGCCCCTCAAAAAGCCCTGTCCATTCTTCATCTGTAAGAAAACTGGCCGCATTGATCAACCTGCTGTAATAATCGGATGGGTTTTGCAATTGCACCATACCGGAATAATACAATTTTAGTGAAAGTATATAGGCCTCTTTATCGGGTATTTCCTGATCAATGGCCCGATCAAGTATCCGGTATGCAAAGCCGTAGGCCCTGAAAAGAATAAAATACCGCGAAAGCTTTACACGCAGGCCGGCTGAGATTTCAGCATCTGCATACTGTTTGAATACAAAATCCAAAGACCGGTAGACAGTAGACATGGCAATGGTTTCATTTGCAAGGTTTTTTTCCAGGTTTTGAAAATGATAAAAAAGCAGTAATGCATCGGTATAACAAGGGGAAATTCGGCCCTGTACCCTCTGCGCAATATCTTCAATCTCGCGAAGCGTGGCCGGGGTGATGTTCTCAGACACTGGTTTATCCAAATGGCGAAGGTAAAGTACCATATAATTATAGAGTACCTCAGGAGAAGGATTTCTGAATTTTCTCAAGGAAGAAAGAGCTTCAAAGAGTAAAGTATCATTCATTTCATGCGGCAGATAATGATATTTGAAAATCAAGCGCTTGTATTGCAACTGGGCAAAAGGCTGGGTACGGTCAGGCAAATTATTGCCGTTTTGAAAAAAAACTGGCAGGGCTTCAATTTCAGAAAATTGCAATGCACCCTCAAGAAATAAATCAAAAAGTGCATCCTGCAGTGAATCGAGCTGATGATAAAAAAACTTCCCGGAAAGATTTTGCCCATCGTGGAATTTTTCTTTAGCTTCATCGAACAAAAGAGAATATTCCCCCAGGGTCTTAGAAGCTACTGCAGAAACACCCGATGAAACCGGTAATGAAGGTTTTTCGCGATTGCTGTACTGCTTTTGTTTAAATTTGCCCCAGTTGTTGTCTCCACCATAAATATGCAAATCAACCGGGAATGCTCCTGCTTCCCCACACAGATGATGTGTTTGAATTACCTTCCAGATTTTTTTGTTTTTGATCAAAACTACATTTACCTCGAAAGAATCAGCCGGCATATCGGGAAGCTCGCCGGCAAATGGTATCAGGTACCTCATCCCGGATTCATTTGTTATACTGTGCAGGTTTTTTTTCAGCAATTTATCCAGGTAAACAGGTTTGGATATGATACCCCGTACCGGGCAATCAGCAGCCGATATAGCAACATCACCCTTAGGCCATGAACAATCAAACATCCCGACAGGGAGTATTTCAAGTGCAAGCCCGTCATTTTCATTGCTAAACAGCGATATTGCCCTGTCGTAAGAACCGAGGTAAAGATAAACTTCATCTTCTTTATAAATAATATGACAATCCTTTAATATCTGCTTTATGGTGTCTGAAAAATCTGATTTAATAAAGTCTTCATGAAGCTGCAGCCCCCAGGGGTTATCAAAATTACAACCGGTATCTTTCGGTATTCCGGGCAAAGAAATATTTTCAGCAAAGGCAAATTCACTGTCATAAGGAAAATACCCGTAATGGCGGTGTACCTTATAAGTCCCGTCCACTCCTGCAAAAACCTGGACAGAGATGAGTGACTTGTCATCCTCGTTAAAAACTGCGCTTACACCGGTTATATTAAAATCGGGCATAAGGATATTAATATAGTGTACGGCGCTGTTTTTCCATGCTTCTGCAATAAACCCTGCTATTTCATAATAAGTCTCCAATACAATGTCTTTGGGTGGATCGGTCTTTACGGAATAAGTAAACGGGATTCCAATAAAAATCTTCACGATGTTTTCCCCGGTTTTGTAATTTTTTGCACCATAGTAATTTACCCTGTCCTGGGGAGAACGCTTTTGAGGTACATCGCTTTGTATGTGGCTGATTTCTTCATAATCCATAAGGTACTCGGCATGGTCCCTGGCAGCCAGGAAACAGACAGAATCGTTGTAAAGCGGCTGTAATCCCTGTATTTCCCTCAGACTGTCAATTTTTATCTTAATAAGGTGTTCAAGCAGTCGGAGGTTGGGATTGATATAATCCATGCGTGAGGAGGGTGATTGTGCAAAAAGCAGGGGAAAATTAAACCCGGCAAATAAAAATATGAATATAATAACTGAAAGAGTGCAGAAATAGAAACCGTTTTCCATCCTGTGAAAAAATCCGGATACTTTATTGCATCTCCTTGACAATAATTTTATTGCCATTGTTTAACAGATTATGATAAATCAAATCTTAAACAAGTAAAAGTCATTCTTGTTTTTGGCAATCTGAATACCTAAAGTACTCCGAAATTACAGAATTGTTTGATTGAAAACAATATGCAGATTTTTTATATGAGATCGGACTGATACTGTCGCATACCTTTTGGCGGTTTAATAAAAACCAGTAACTGACTATCTGAACAGCCACTTATTAAAATTTGACAGAATTTCAGAAAAAATGATTTTTCCAATTTGACAAATCGGCCTTAATAAGCACGTATATTCTTACCTTCAATGAAGTTGATGAATGAACGGTTGACCACTTTATTCCCGCCAGGTGTGGGATAATCGCCCGTGAAATACCAGTCACCCAGATCGTTGGGACAAGCTCTGTGTAGGTTTTCAATGGTCTGGTAAACAATTTTCAGGTCGGCCTGCACGGTGGCGTTTTTCAGCAACCGGGCAATTTTTCCGGATATTTCCTCTTGTGTAAAAGGTTTATAAATCTCTTTCACATGGTTTACAATCAACTCTTTGGGCATATCCTCCTGTTCTTTTGATTTTTTATAAACCTCGTTGATGATATGCTCGCTGCCGGTTTCTTTCAGAAGATCTACGGCAGCCCTAAAGGCAATAAAATCTGTAAGTTTGGCCATATCAATTCCGTAACAATCGGGATACCTGATCTGCGGAGAAGAAGAAACGATAACGATACGTTTTGGTTGCAAACGGTCGAGTATTCTTATAATACTGTATTTTAGGGTAGTACCCCTCACAATCGAATCGTCAATAACCACGAGGTTATCAACCCCTTTGCGAATGGTATCGTAAGTGATATCGTACACATGGCCTACAAGGTCGTCCCTTCCCTTATCCTGGGAAATAAATGTACGAAGTTTGATATCTTTAATTGCCACTTTTTCTATACGGGGCTTCAACGATATAATATGTTCAAGTTCCTGTTCGGTGATGTTTTTCCCTAATTTAAGTATTTTATCTTTCTCCTGGTTTTTCATATGCATTTCTATACCCTGCACCATGCCATAGAATGCCGACTCTGCTGTGTTGGGGATAAAAGAAAAGACAGTGTTTTCAAGGTCGCCGTCAACGGCTTTGATGATCTGTGGGGTAAGCAGGTTGCCTAGCATTTTGCGTTCCCGGTAAATCTCTTTGTCGCTGCCGCGTGAAAAGTAAATACGTTCGAAAGAACAAGATTTTCTCTCAAAGGGTTCACGGATGCAACTATTATAAATGTACCCGTTTTTCTTAATGATGATAGCCTCTCCCGGGTTTATCTCCTTCACTTCATCAAAATCCACATTCATCACTGTTTGTATCACCGGTCTTTCGCTTGCCACAACAGCTATTTCATCATTATAATAATAAAATGCCGGACGGATACCCCAGGGGTCCCTGAAAACAAAGGCATCGCCATGGCCAAGAAGGCCGGCGATTGCATAACCCCCATCCCATTTTTTACTCGACTCCCTGAGGATGTTTTCAACTTTAATGTTCTCTGCGATCAATTCAGAAATATACTTGTTGGTATACCCCTGTAACTTGTATTTGTCAAATTCTTTCTGGTTCTCGGTGTCGAGAAAATGGCCTACATTTTCGAGCATGATCACTGTATCTATAAAGTCGCGGGGCGACTGCCCGAGGTCAATAAGAATCCTGAAGAGTTCGTCAACATTGGTAAGGTTAAAATTGCCGGCCAGCACAAGGTTCCTGGTTTTCCAGTTGTTCAGCCTTGTAACGGGATGAACATTTTCAATACTGTTCCTGCCATGTGTGCCATATCTTAAGTGCCCCAGGAGCACCTCACAGGCAAAAGGAAGGTTTTGCTTTACCCATACCGGGTCTGATAATCGCCCGGGTGTATTTTCATGTTTTTCGAAATTCCCGTATATGGTCTTAAAAACATCGTTAATGGCCGAGGAATCAACCGATCGTACCTGGTGCAGGTACTCGTTGCCCGGCTCGAGGTCGAATTTGATGCCCACCACACCGGCGCCGTCCTGTCCCCTGTTATGCTGCTTTTCCATCAAAAGGTAAAGCTTTTGCAAGCCATAGCGCCATGTACCATACTTCAACTGATAATGTTCCAGGGGCTTGAGCAGTCTTACCAGGGCAATTCCACACTCATGCTTTATCTCGTCGCTCATTTTTCAGGACTTTCTTTTTAGTTTAATCCCAATGGTGCAATTACATCGGGAACAATATATGCATTTGGAAATTCGGCTTCGAGCATTTTCAGGAACTTCAGAGCTTCGCTTTTGGTCCTGAAATCGCCTACGTAAACACGGTAGAAGGGATAATTAAAGATTTTATAGGGCTGAACTTTTTGAAACCTGCTAATGAAAACAGACCTCACTCCTTCGGCTTTCCTGTTGGCTTCCTGGCCTGAATCGGCAAAAACACAAATTCTCCAGCCGTTGTTTTTTACCTCTTTCCTTTTGGCCTGAAGATGAAGGTCGAGTACCTTTTTAATACTTTCACTTTGTGAGATTTGTACCTTTCCGGATTTTGCAGTGGCCGACTGCAGTTTATTCAGGATATAACCCGCCTGTTGTGCCTCAGCACCGGCAAACAACAGGGATAAACAACCCAAAACAAATAGCCATTTTTTCACCGGAAGATTCATGTAAAGTTCAGGCGCAAAAATATGAAAAATTTAACAAAGAAATGTTGTTAAGGTTTAAGTGAATCAATATATGCCGTTTTATTTAGCCCGATCTTTTTTCTGATAATTCCTGCACGCCCTGTAACCGTGCCGTCAACTTCCACTTTCAGGTTTTTCTGGTTATAATACTTCTTAACTGCTGAAACACCTGCAAAGATATTGGTTATACGCAACCTGAAAGGAACAGTAATATATCCTTCGGAATGCGGCCTGATAACAATATCCCCTGAGTTATAAAGCCTGCCAAGGTATTCGTTGTTCACCACGAGTCTCATATCAATTTCCTTAATCCTTATTTTAAAACCACTTGGATTGTATATGTTGATATCTGCCTCTAATTCAATATGGTTGTCTTTAAATCCCTTGTACTTGAAATTATCAGCACCCCTTATTTCAATTTCTTCTATCTTACCACATGATGCAAGAAAAATAAAAATTCCTGCAAAGCCAATTAACAAAAGGATGTGCTGCTTCATAAAAATATTTTATCAGTTATTATAACGAACAAATATATGATTTATTAATTTTATTGCTGAAATCATTTAAAACCCTGTATATGAAAGTAACAAAAAAGGACATTGATAATTTTTTTGAGCCGGGGAAAATAGCTGTAGCCGGTGTATCGAGAAATACAAAAAAATTTGGGTATTCTATTTTTCATGAACTCAGTCAGAAAGGTATTGAGGTTGTACCTGTAAACCCAAAAGCAACAGAGATTGACGGGGTAAAGTGCTATGCTAAAGTAAACGATCTGCCGGTGGATGTCAAAAGCCTTTTGATTGTAACACCCAAAGAAGAGACCGACGCCATACTGCGGGAAGCCATTGACAAGGGGATACAGAACATCTGGGTACAGCAGATGTCTGAAACCGAAGAATCAATAAAAATTGCCGAAGAATACCAGAAAGAGGTGATCTTTAAGAAATGTATCTTTATGTTCGCAGAACCTGTACAAAGCATTCATAAATTTCATCGCATGCTCACGAAGATTTTCGGGGGTCTGCCAAAGTAAGAGTCCTTTATTTATAATAAATCCTGATTTTCACCAGGATATTCAATGCTGCCAGGGTAATTATTGTCTTTCAAATGAATTGAAAATAATACAATTACCAGGTTAAGGCTTTTTCATTGATATACATGGATACCATGTTTTTTATTTCCGTTAACTTCTCTGATTGAGGCATCAATGCGAAAATTTTATCCAGGACTTTATTGTTTTTAATCTCATGAAAGGTGCATCCGAAATTGATGTCAAATACCCAGCTTATTCTCAATAACCGCATATCATTGTCATTTGATACCTGTGCAAGCTTTACAAATTCTTTTTTCAGAAATTGCTGAAATATTGCATCGGGAATTTGATATTCCTTATCCTCCTTTTCTTTTTCTATTACCTTTCTCAAAACATCATCGGTTATAACATACCAGATATCAAGCTTATCGGCATCCCTGAGAAGTTTTGAATATAAAGCCACCTCATCATCTGCTGAAAAATCGGGAAATGGCCTGTTATGATTGAGAATAGATTTATAAATGATTTCATGGTACTTTGACGGTATGTCCTCAAAAAATCCTTCGCATTTTATAATTTTCACAGATAGCTCGGCATGGTCCACCGACTTTGAATCATCGAATGTCTGGTAAAGGTGATATTGAGTAAACCGGCCAAGGTCATGAAAAAGGGCGATGAGGTATACAAGCTGTTTTTCCTGCTTTGACAGCCCGATTTGTCCGGCAAGGTAATCTATGTTTTTACAAACCCTGAAAGTATGGTCCCTTTTAAGTACAATATGATCATGAATATCTTTGCTCCCTGCAGAAAAACTCTCGGTATGCGCAACAAATTTTTTCTTAAGAAATTCAATATGTTCATCAGAAAATGGTATCATAACCCGGATTTGGCTCTTTACGATGCATTAAAAATTTTTGTCAGGATTTTTTCTGTTGCACCCTGGTTTTTAATAACATAATCACCTGCAATCTTTCCGGTGTATTCCCTTTTTTCTTTATTTTCAAATAGAATTTTAAAAATTTCCGACAGCCCGTTAAAATCTTCGATGCTGAAAGCCCCTCCGGCTTGTACCAGGTCAACAGCTTCTTTAAATTTATGATAATTCGGCCCGAATACCACAGGCAGGTTGAATGTTGCAGCCTCAAGGATATTATGGATACCGACCCCAAAACCGCCGCCAATGTATGCCCAATCGCCGTATTTGTAAAGCGAAGACAGCATACCTATATTATTAATTATCAAAACCTGTTTATCGGCCACATTTTCAAAATTTGCATCAGAAAAAAGAACAAAGGGTACTTTAAGTGCTGCAATAATACGCTGAAGATGAGTTTCGTGTATTTCGTGCGGGGCAATAATGTATTTCAAATCCTTAGCTGAATTGTTTATATGTTTTACCAGCAGCTCTTCGTCTTTGTCCCAGGTACTGCCGCAAATGACCACTGTATTATCATTCCTGAATTTTTCAGCTATATCAATGGCCTTTGTCTGCCTTGCAATTTCTGCAACACGGTCAAAACGGGTATCTCCCGACTTGCTGGTATGCTTTATATTAAAATCTGAAAGCAGGTTTAACGATTCGTCATTTTGTACAAAAATATGGTTGAAAAACTTAAGCATTTTTCTGTACCATCTTCCATACCATCTGAAAAACAACTGGTTTCTTCTGAAAATAGCAGAGATAAGATAAACAGGTATCCCTTTTTTCTTTAACACCCTCAAATAATGATACCAGAATTCATATTTAATAAAAAAAACCATTGAAGGGCTGATGGCGTCAACAAATTTTGCTGCATTTGCCCTGGTATCAAGTGGCAGGTAAAAAATATAATCAGCCCCCCGGTAATTTTTTCTTACCTCATAGCCTGAAGGTGAAAAAAACGTAAGCAGGATTTTATACCCGGGATGTTTTTCCCTTATGGCTTCAATAACCGGTCGTCCCTGCTCAAATTCACCCAGGGAAGAAGCATGAAACCAGATAAGCTGTGCAGACGGGTCAACCGTTTCAGCAATTCTCTTCAAAACACCCTTTCGGCCATCAACCCAGAATTTAGCTTTTTTATTGTAAAGTGAGGCGACTAAAATCCCCAGGTAATACAGGCTAATGGTAAGGGAATAGATAATCCGCATGTCAGCATTCTTTTGATGTGATTTTGGCCCAGGAATCTTTTAGTGTAACAGTACGGTTGAAAATGAGCTTATTACCCGAAGAATCGGGGTCAAGGCAAAAATATCCGATCCGCTCAAACTGAAACTTGTCTAGTGGCTTTGACCCTTTAGCAAATGGCTCAATATAGCCTGTTACAGTTTTTAAAGAATCGGGGTTAAGGTTATCAACAAAGGTCTTTCCTTCTTCTGCCTCATATGGGTTTTCTTTTACAAACAGCCTGTCATAGAGCCTGACCTCCGCTTCGATCGCGTGCTCAGCCGAAACCCAGTGAATGGTGCTTTTTACCTTGCGGCCGTCTGGTGACTTGCCGCCCTTCGATTCAGGATCGTAGGTGCACCGCAGTTCGGTAATTTCCCCTGCCCCATTTTTCACCACGTCTGTGCATTTCATAAAATAAGCATAACGAAGCCTCACTTCGCTGCCTGGTGAAAGTCTGAAAAATTTCTTAGGCGGTTCTTCCATAAAGTCGTCTTTCTCAATATAGATAACCCTTGAAAAAGGCACTTTTCTTGTTCCCATACTTTCATCTTCGGGATTGTTAACGGCTTCCAGCTCCTCGGTCACCCCTTCGGGATAGTTTTCTATTACCACCTTTAACGGGTTGATAACTGCCATAAGCCTTTGTGCTTTTTTATTGAGGTCTTCCCTGATACAAAACTCAAGCAACCCGATGTCAATAATGTTTTCACGTTTGGCAACCCCTACCCTGTCGGCAAAATCCCTGATTGACCCGGAGGTGTATCCCCTTCTGCGCAATCCCGAGATAGTCGGCATACGCGGGTCATCCCACCCGTTTACATAGTTTTCTTTAACCAGTTTAAGCAGCATACGTTTGCTCATCACCGTGTAATTAAGGTTAAGACGGGCAAACTCGTATTGCCGCGTCCTCGATTTGTTAACCCCGGGATCATCAATGATGTTATCAAGAAACCAGTCGTATAAAGGCTTGTGCACTTCAAACTCAAGGGTACAGACAGAATGGGTGATATTTTCGATAAAATCGCATTGCCCATGTGCATAGTCGTACATGGGATAGATACACCATTTATCGCCGGTACGGTGATGATGGGCATGTTTGATGCGGTACATCACGGGGTCGCGCATGTGCATATTGGGCGAAGCCATGTCTATTTTTGCCCGCAATACCTTTGTTCCGTCGGGAAATTCACCTTTGCTCATCCTGATAAAAAGGTCAAGGTTTTCTTCCACAGAGCGGTTTCTGAAAGGGCTCTCTTTACCTGGGCGCGTAGGCGTACCCCTTGAAGCTGACACCTCGTCGGCGCTGCAGTCGTCTACATAGGCCACCCCTTTCTTAATAAGCAGAATGGCCCAGTCGAACAATTGCTGGAAATAATCCGAAGCAAAAAACTCACGGTCTTCCCAGTCGAACCCCAGCCATCGGATATCCTCTTTAATCGAGTCAACATATTCCACATCTTCGGTTACAGGGTTGGTATCGTCGAACCTGAGGTTGCATTTGCCATTATATTTTTTGGCCAGCCCAAAGTTCAAACAAATAGATTTGGCATGGCCGATATGCAGGTATCCGTTAGGCTCCGGCGGGAAACGGGTCAATATCCTGCCCCCGTGTTTACCTGTTCTGATATCTTCTTCAACAATTTCTTCGATAAAATGCAGGTTCCTGCCTTCATTGCCATTGCTCATGATCAATTCCTTTCAAGCGATTTATTTAAAAATATGTTATCTTTTTGCAAATCCGACTGCGAAATTAAAAACTTTACCGCTATTTCAGTTTAGATTAATGGTTTATTTATGGTGCCCGGTTTCATAAATATATATTGGCACATTGTAATTTACTTTGTTCACGGTATAAAGGAGCCTGTCCCTGAAACCGGGCTCAATGACGGTTAAAAAACTGAGGCCCGGCAGAAATTCCTTTATAACGCTTATCCTTTGGTTTAAGTTAACGCTGTCAACAAATACCACAAAATCCGGAAGCATTTCAGGTTCAATCTCCCCAAGGCAGGCAGGTGAATTCAATTTAATAAACTGATCATCTGTCGAAGTGGAAATAATACAAGCAGTATCACCATCTGCAGGTTTTGAATATTCATAAAAAGCAGGCCACTGGTTAAGATAAAACCGCGGCAGCATGGTGGTGTTGCGCCTGTTTGAATCATCAATAAGGATAAATGAAATATTTTTATATGCAGATAAAAACGACATGGTTTCGACCCTCGCCTTTTTTGCATAAGAAGGGGTATAAAGCAACAAAGCCGCTAAATTCAAAAACCAGAACAGGATTACGATAATTCGATGGAATAACAGGTTTTGTTGCCAGAATTTTGATTTCTCAAAAAAATCATACCATCCTGCGACACCAAGCATAATGATAAACGGAAGAATCGGGAATATAAACCGCTCCTGCTTATTGGGATATAAAGAATGCAATACCAGGAAAATCATCACCGGTAAAAAAATAAGTAATTGTTTTTTCCATGTTCTTAGAAACCCGAAAAAAAGCAGCAGGCTGAAAGGGGGAATAAGCATACCGCCAATTACGCCCAGGTAATTGAACCAGCCTCCGGTAATAAAATCGTGCTGGTGGCCGATATTGTATTCGGAATAGGCAATGAATTCTGCAAAAGGATAACCCCAGATAAAAAAGTCAATCACCCCCTGAAATAGGAATACCGAAGCAACCACCCCGAAACCGAAAGCAAAAGCGGGTTTTACCTGTTTTTTTAACAACAATGCAAGGGCCATCCCGGCAAGGAACACAGAAGTCTGATAGCGTACGGAAAATGCCATGCCTGCAACAAATCCAGATAAGAAAATCCACCATAGCGGATTCTTTTTTTTATCAGCGTTAAAGATCATCCAAAAGCCCATCATTAAAAAGGGAATGCAGACAATTTCGACCAGGTTGCGCACACTGAAAAATGGCATAAACCAATATGCCGCAAGCAACAGGCCGGCTAACCGTGCATGTTTCTTACCTGAAAATTTTTCTGTTATCCTGTAACCAAGCGTAACAATCAACAGCGAAAACAAGGCATGGATAAACCTTACCAGGAACATTTTAACCTGGGGGTCGGTAATACCGATAAATTTAAGCAGGTAAAAAAACAAAAAATGAAACCCTATATAGAAAAAGCTGTGCCCTGTGGGTTCGGGATTGTCCTGGTTCCAGGGTAGCCAGTTGTTATAGTCTTTTCCATCAACCCACGACTGCGGCGCTTCGATTATCAGGTAGTGGTCGTCGTGCATATCATATCCTTTTGAAAATACGACCGAAACCAACCTTAACAATATAGCAATCAGAAGTAAAAGGGTAAGCGGTTTTTCATTCCAAAGAAACAATAATTGCTTTCTAATTTTTCCTGTCATTTCATTTTTATTTATAAAACCAATGGCATAAAATACACCAGATTAAGTGAATATTGTACCGGCAAAAGTAAAGATTATTGGCGATTCATAGAAATAGTTTTTTATGTGTTGGTTTTTTTTGAACTTTACACCATATATTATAATAATCACAATGGGATTGATACAACTGGAAGACATGGAATTTTTTGCCTATCACGGGCATTACCATGAAGAACAGATAACCGGTAATAAATTCATCGTGAACCTGACCATTGATACCGGTTTGGAAAAAGCTGCCAAATCAGACAATCTCGAAGATGCGCTCAATTACCAGGAAGCTTACAACATTGTAAAGCAGGTAATGATGAAAAAGTCGCGGTTACTTGAAAACCTGGCATCACGAATTCTCGATGCGCTTTACGAAAGGTTTGGCATAATTAATTCTGCCACAGTAAAAATCTCAAAAGTGAATCCTCCCATGGGTGGACAAATAAGATGTGTAAGTGTAACTTTATCGCGCTGAAATGAGCAAAGGAACCATAAAAACCTGTCCCCGGTGCGGAAAAAAATTCACCTGTTTCGGTGATCATGATTGCTGGTGTGAACATTTGAATATTCACAAAAAAGAGATGCTTGAGATACTTGAAACATACCATGATTGCCTGTGCCCCGATTGTCTGGGAAAATATGCCGAATAGGATTTATAAAATCCGGAATATTTTTTTACCTTTGCAATCCGTTTGATAAAAAAAATGGTCGGTTGACCGAGTGGCTAGGTAGCGGTCTGCAAAACCGTGTACGGCGGTTCGACTCCGCCACCGACCTCTGAAAAATCCCCTTTTTGCGCAATGAAAAGGGGATTTTTTTATTTTGGGATTTATCTGAACATATCAGTCTCCTCCACAAATATCCTCAAAGCTTCGCCATGCCTGAAAGCCAGGTTCATCTTCATAGCTTCTTCAATATCAAACCACCCGATATCAGAAACTTCACCGGGTTCTGCACGTGGAACATTGGTAGCTTCACCATAAAAAATCTGCACGATATTGTGCAGGCTGATCTCCGGGAATATCTCATCGAGATAGCATAAATAATAAGGTTTGAAATCAAGGTTGGTTTCCTCCTTCACTTCCCTTATCACGGCCTTTACGGTATCCTCAAATTGTTCGATATGACCACCCGGGATGCACCAGTATCCCTTAAATGGATTTACATTTCTTTTGGTAAGCAAAACTTCTGTCTTTTCTCCGTTTTGCCGGTAAATAATTCCTCCCACTGTTGCTTTTGGCATGGTTTTAAATTTTAATGTTCTACAAATTAAACTAATTTTATCCACAAATTTCATCACCATGTTTAAGATTAACAGGACCCTCATCAGCCTTGATGTTATTGAAGAATATTTCACCTGCAACCTCGATAAGTGTAAAGGGGCATGTTGTGTTCAGGGTGCGGCAGGCGCCCCGTTGCTGCCCGAAGAGGTAGAAAAGCTTAAAGAAATCTTTGGTATTGTGAAAGAGTACCTCAGACCCGAGTGCATCAAAGAAATTGAAAAAAAAGGTGTTTATTATACCGATGCCGACGGTGAGCCGGTAACGCAACTGAACCATGGAAAAGAGTGTGCCTATACCATATATGAAAACGGTATAGCACGGTGCGGCATTGAGAAAGCATTTCTTGAAGGCAAAATTTCGTTCAGGAAACCTGTTTCTTGCCACCTTTATCCCATACGGGTCAGGAAATATAAAGACTTTGATGCCGTAAATTACGACCGGTGGGATATCTGCAAACCTGCCATTTTGCTTGGAATCCGAAAAAAAACCAGGGTGTACGAATTTGTCGCCGAAGCATTGATAAGAAGGTTCGGTGAAGCCTGGTACAAAGAGCTTGAACTTATTGCCAAAGAATACCTGAAAGAGAAAGAAAAATCGGCCTGATGATTTTTTTCATATAAATATTGTCCGGATTGAACTAATTTTTGTAACTGAAATATTAACAGATATCAATCCCTGATAAAATGACAGATATCAAAACATACATTGCAGAAAACCAGTCACGTTTTCTTGACGAACTCTTTGGACTGATCAGGATCCCTTCGGTAAGCCCAAGGCCTGAAAACAAACCTTTTATGAAAATAGCAGCCGGTTATATTTCAGAATTGCTTTTAAAAGCAGGGGTTGATCATTCACAGGTTTATGAAACCCCGGGCAATCCCGTGGTTTACGGTGAAAAAATAACAGATAAAACCAAACCGACCGTGCTGGTTTATGGCCATTACGATGTAATGCCGGCCGACCCGCTTGATTTATGGACATCCCCGCCGTTTGAGCCTGAAATAAGGGACAACAGGATATATGCACGTGGCGCCAACGACGACAAAGGGCAGATGTTTATGCATATTAAAGCCTTTGAATACCTTGCGAAATCAAAAAAACTGAATTGCAATGTTAAATTCATGATAGAGGGTGAAGAAGAAGTCGGCTCTGCCGGGTTAAAAGATTTCTGCACTAAAAACAGAGAGCTGCTCGCATCGGATATCATCATCGTTTCTGACACAACCATGGCCACCGAAGATACCCCCTCCATCACCAACGGGTTAAGGGGTATCTGCAGTTTCGAAGTGGAAGTTACCGGGCCCGACCGCGATTTGCACTCGGGTCATTACGGTGGCGCGGTGATGAACCCTGTAAATGCATTGTCAAAAATAATAGCAGGATTAACCGACCATCAGCAAAAAATTACCATACCCGGGTTTTATGACGATGTCGAAATCATTTCTGATATTGAACGGGAGGAGCTGAAAAAAGCCCCTTTTCATATTGAAAAGTTCAAAAAAAGTATCAAAATCCCCGATGTATACGGCGAGACCGGTTTTACCGTACTAGAAAGAATTGGCATGAGGCCGGCGCTTGATGTGAATGGAATATGGGGCGGATATTCTGGAGAAGGCACTAAAACAATAATCCCCTCGAAAGCATTTGCAAAAATCACTATACGGCTGGTTCCTGATCAGGACCCCGATAAAATAGCGGCGCTTTTTGAAAAACATATCAAAAATACAGCCCCCGCTGGTATTAAAGTAGATGTTAAATATCTTCATGGCGGCAAAGCTTATGTTTCACCTATCGAATCGAAAGGATTCGTTTCTGCAAGCCTGGCCTATGAAAAAACATTCGGAAAAAAACCGATCCCCATCAGAAGCGGGGGTAGTATTCCGATAATTTCAGATTTTGAATCCATCCTGGGGGTAAAATCAGTTCTTATGGGCTTCGGGCTCGAGTCGGATGCCATTCATTCCCCGAATGAAAATTTCCGTATTGAATATCTTCACAAGGGAATAGAGACCATTACCTGGTTTTATCATTACTTTGCCGGTGTAAACTCCTGAATACTGCTATCTGCATAATATATTTCCCGCAAACAAAAATCACGGTTTGGTTCAGAATATTTATTTTGAGTGAAATCAAACCCTGATCCGACTTTTATTTACATTTTTTTAACAAATACATTATTATAAATATCATTTTACAATATAAAAGCAATATTTTATTACAATTTCCAATTATTTATAAAAATTATACAATTCTTCAATTAGGCCATTTATTGCAATATTTTTATTTAATACCCCTATTTTTTCATCATTAATGTAATATTTTTAATTGATTTAAATTTTTTGTTCCATTTTATTATAGGTATATCAAAATAATATATATATTTGTTCCAAAATTCATCAATTAATAATTTAAAATATGGCAGTAATAAGATTTAATGCACTCAGAGAAGTGTATGGAAGGAAACCGGTAGCGTTTGAACCTCCCAGTTTATTGACTTCAGATTATTTTGGAGTAAATGTATTTGATAAGTTCAAAATGGAAAAGTACCTGACAGGCGAAGCATTCGAACAGGTAATGGAAGCCATTGAAAAGGGTACAAGGATAGACCGGAAAATTGCCGACCAGGTGGCAACCGGAATGAAGGCCTGGGCAATTGAGAACGGGGCTACCCATTATACACACTGGTTCCAGCCCCTGACTGAAGGAACCGCAGAAAAGCATGATGCTTTTATTGATCTGAATGCCGACGGCACAGTACTTGAAAACTTTTCGGGCAAATTACTGGTACAGCAGGAACCCGATGCATCAAGCTTTCCGAGCGGTGGTATAAGAAATACCTTTGAGGCAAGAGGTTATACAGCATGGGACCCTTCTTCACCCGCTTTTATTGTTGGTAAAACGTTAAGTATCCCTACCATTTTTGTTTCGTATACCGGTGAGGCATTAGACCATAAAACCCCACTCCTGAAGGCATTAAATGTGCTTGACAAAGCAGCCGTGGATGTCTGCCAGTATTTTGACAAAGACGTATCAAAAGTAATCGCAACCCTGGGCTGGGAGCAGGAGTATTTCTTAATTGACACAGCTTTGTACAATGCCCGTCCAGACCTGATGCTGACCGAACGCACCCTGATGGGCCATGCATCATCAAAAGACCAGCAGCTTGAAGACCAGTATTTTGCATCAATACCCGAGCGTGTATCGAACTTTATGCGCGAATTTGAAACCGAGTGCTACAAACTTGGCATCCCTGTAAAAACCAAGCATAACGAGGTAGCGCCAAACCAGTACGAGTGCGCCCCCATTTTTGAGGAGTGTAACCTCGCGGTAGACCATAACATTCTGCTTATGGACATTATGAGAAAGGTTGCAAAACACCATAATTTTATGGTCCTCTTCCACGAAAAACCTTTCAAGGATATCAACGGATCGGGCAAGCACAACAACTGGTCAATGATGACCAACACTGGCGTAAACCTGCTGGGCCCAGGTAAAAATCCCAAGACCAACCTGCAGTTTTTAACATTCCTGGTTAATACCATTAAGGCTGTTAACAACCATGCAGACCTGTTGAGGGCCAGTATTGCTTCTGCAGGAAATTCACACAGGCTTGGCGCCAACGAAGCACCACCTGCCATTATATCTGCTTTTATTGGCAGTCAGCTTACCAGAATGCTTGATCAGCTCGAGAAAACCGTGACTACCAAAAAAATGACTCCGGATGAAAAAACCGAATTGAAACTGAATATCATCAAGGTACCTAAGATTCTGCTCGACAATACCGACCGGAACAGGACTTCGCCCTTTGCCTTCACCGGTAATAAATTCGAATTCAGGGCAGTTGGCTCTTCTGCAAACTGTGCCTCTGCCATGACAACCTTAAACACCGCTGTTGCCGAGCAGCTTATTGAATTTAAAAAGGATGTTTACAAACTGATTAACAAAGGAGTGAAAAAAGATGAAGCGATTTTCCAGGTATTGAGGAAGTATATCACCGATTCAAAGAAAATCAGGTTCGAAGGCAACAATTACAGTGACGACTGGAAGAAAGATGCCATTAAACGCGGATTGACCAACGTTGCCAATCCTGTTGAAGCATATGATGCTTACCTTACCGATAAATCGAAAAAACTCTTTGTAAACCTCGGGGTGCTTACTGAAAGGGAAATTGAAGCACGTAACCATGTAAGGCTTGATATCTATACAAAGAAGATTCAGATAGAGTCACGTGTACTGGGAGACCTTGCCATTAATCATATTGTACCTACTGCAGTGAAGTACCAGACAATGCTCATTGAAAATGTAAAAGGCCTGAAAGAAATATTCACAGAAAAAGAGTTCAGGGAAATGGCTTCAGGCAGGCTTGAACTGATTAAAAACATTGCAGAGCATGTTAAATACATCAAAGCAAAAACGGCAGAAATGATTGAAGCCAGGAAAGTTGCAAATAAGATTGAAGATGAACATGAAAAAGCCCTGGCTTACTCCAAGACCATTGTACCTTACCTGGATGATCTCAGGTACCATATTGACAAACTCGAACTCGTTGTTGATGATGAAATATGGCCCCTGCCCAAATATCGTGAACTCTTGTTTACAAGATAGATCAGTATATCAATTAGTTAATAATTTTGTAAGCTTTATTAAAGGCCGTTTTCACGGCCTTTTTTTATTTTGTTATTTTATAAAATACAACAATGTTAATAACAGGGGCAGAACTTTCTCCTCAAAAAGATAATTTAGACTAATTTTACATCAATTATGAAGGTTTTCTCAACTGGCAGAAAATTATAAATTTGAACTGAATTTTTAATATGTCTTAACAGAATAAAACCTTTCATAACACGTTTAATAATTTGAATTTTTTCATATTGAAAATCAAAATGATATGAAACAGATATTAAAAGTTGTATTGCCGGTGCTGTTCATCTTTAGCTTCAATAATACTGAAGGCCAATCAAAAAAATCCGGAAGGGCCTTTGAAACATACGAAGCAGGTGAATATTATATGGCCATTGACCAGTTTAAGGAGGCTTACGAAAAAACCATGTCAAAAAGTGATAAGCTGGATATTGCCTTTTACATTGCAGAATGTTACAGAAAAACAAATAACCCTGCGCAATCAGAAGTTTGGTATGGCAAAGTGCTCGCGAAAGATTACCCAAATCCGCTCGCGCTTCTTTATCATGCCGATGCATTAAAGATGAACCAGAAATACGAGGAGGCAAAAAAACAATACCAGGCCTATAAAGAAATCGTACCTTCAGACCCTCGCGGCAACGATGGCATGGTCTCCTGCGACCTTGCACTTGAATGGATGGAATTTCCGAGCGGTTACGTGGTCGAAGAAATGAAATTTTTCAACTCAAAATTCAGCGATTACAGTCCTGCTTTCGGAAGCGAAGACTACCGCGAAGTTTATTTCACATCTTCGCGAGACGAGACTTTTGGTAAAACAGAACATGGCGGTACGGGCCAGAATTTTTCCGATATTTTTGTATCGGTACAAGACCGCAAAGGCAAATGGAGCACCCCTGTCCCGCTTGAGGAACCCATCAATACCGAAGCTGAAGAAGGCACACCGGTGATATTTGATAATTATAACACCATGTATTTTACGCGCTGCAATGTCAGCAAGCGCAAAGCGATGGGATGTGAAATATTTTCGGCAACAAGAAACGGGGAAAAATGGGGTAAGGTTGAACCCCTTGATATCGAATCTGATAGTATTGTCATAGCCCACCCGGCCATATCACCCGACATGCTTACATTATATTTCGTCTCCGATATGGACGGGAGTACTGTTAATCAGGAAGGGAAAAACAGCAAAGACATCTGGATATCAACCAGGGGTGACAATTCAGCCAAATGGGGAAAACCTGAAAACCTGGGGACCAGCATCAATACACCGGGTGATGAGGTATTTCCATACGTGCATGCCGACGGTACGCTTTATTTTTCTTCCGACGGACATATCGGTATGGGCGGGCTCGATATTTTTAAAGCTGTAAAGGATGAATCGGGACAATGGACAGTAGAAAACATGAAATATCCTGTAAACTCCTCATCAGACGATTTTGGTATTGTGTTTGAATCGAACCGCGAAAGCGGTTATTTCTCATCTGCACGCAAAGGCCGCGGAAACGATGAAATATTCTCTTTCCTGCTCCCGCCGCTAAGGTTTAGCATTACCGGAATTGTAAAAAATGAGAAAACAGATGATTTCATACCCGATGCCACGATCAAATCTATCGGAAGCGATGGATTCACACTTGAATCGCAAACAGGCAAAGACGGTTCATTTAAGTTTATGCTGAACCCCGGTACAGATTATGTTTTTATTGCTTCAAAAGATAAATTTCTGAAAGGCAAGGAACGTGAGACCACCAAAGGCCTTTTACAAAGCACCGAACTGAAGACAGAGATTTACCTTACACCAATTGACCAGCCCATTGAAGTAGAAAACATATTCTTCGATTTTAACAAATGGGACCTGCGGACTGAATCGCTCATCAGTCTTGATAATCTTGTGGAGACCCTTAATGAGAACGACAATATTACCATAGAATTGGGTTCTCATACCGACTCCCGGGCAAGTGAAGAATACAACCTTGAGCTTTCAAAGAAAAGGGCACAATCTGTTGTGAATTACCTTATTGAAAAAGGTATCAACAGCAGCCGACTGGTAGCAAAAGGATACGGTGAGTCGGTTCCCAAAGTTGTTGATAAAAAAGATAACGAAATGTACCCGTTCCTCCCGATAGGTACCAAACTTACCGAAACTTACATCAATAGTATAAAAGACGAAGACCAGCAGGAGATGGCACATTTTCTTAACAGACGCACAGAGTTCAGGGTATTGCGTACTGACTTCAAACAATAACTGTGACAAAAGAGGGTAATTGATGATGGAATGTCGTAAAGGCTGCGGGGCATGCTGCATTGTCCCCTCAATTTCTTCTGCGATACCGGGTATGCCTAATGGCAAGCCGGCAGGTGTAAGATGCATTCACCTTACAGAAGACTATCGCTGCAATATTTTCAACAGCCCGCTCAGGCCAAGGGTGTGTGAACAGTTTAAAGCCGAAGAGATAATATGTGGTAAAAACCGTGAAGAAGCCATCAGGAACCTTGCAGCGCTGGAAGAAATAGATTATTCAGATTTTTTGAATACCTGAAACCTACCTGAAACCAATATCGGATGTTACCTCGATATTGCTCAAATTTTTATCGTGGTCAATAATATAGAATTCATAACGTATTGTATCGGCTGGAATTTCAAAATAAAACCTGGTAATTTCCATTTCACCCTTAAGGGTCTTATTTTGTCCTACTTTTACAATATTCATATCCGGATCAAAAATAAGGTAGTTGTTAATGGTATCGAAGTCTGACTTAATATATTGGGTATCAACCTTAATATAAGGTATTGTAATGATGGAATACAAGGTATCCTTATAGGGAACTTCCGCCAGATCGGCGCCATCGTCATCACTGAAGTCAAAAAGCAGTTTGCCTGTATAGACAATGTTTCCCAGGGTATCCCTGCCCATTTCAAGGCTAAATTCCTTAAACCTGATAACCGGGACAGGATTGACCGTGGTAATTTCTTCGCATGCAGCTAAGATTACTGCCAGTATGAAAATATGAATCACTATTCTCCTGCGCATTGAAAAACCATTGATGAATGACTTTACGAAATTACTTCTTTCTCATGAAAATCTGTAAAGGAACACCGGTAAATTTAAAGCTCTCGCGCAACCTGTTTTCAAGATAACGCTTGTAGGGTTCCCTCACGTACTGGGGCAGGTTACAAAAAAATGCAAACGATGGGGCATAAGTCGGCAATTGAGTTACATATTTTATTCGCACATATTTTCCTTTAACTGCCGGGGGAGGTGAGTTTTGAATGGCTTCGAGCATTACATCGTTAAGTTTAGAGGTTGGTATTTTTCTTTTTCGGTTTTCATAAACCTCAATGGCGCTTTCAAGCACTTTAAAAACTCTCTGCCTGGTCAGGGCCGAAGTAAAAATAACCGGTACATCCTGAAAAGGGGCAATTTTCGATTTGATATAGGCCGTATATTCCTTTGTGGTATGGGTATCTTTTTCCACGAGGTCCCATTTGTTCACAAGCAAAACAATACCTTTCCTGTTTTTCTTTACAAGGTTGAATATACTCAGGTCCTGGGCTTCCATACCGCGGGTGGCGTCAATCAACTGAAGGCATACATCGGCATTTTCAATGGCCCGCACCGACCGCATCACCGAATAGAATTCGATATTATCAGAAACCTTGCTTTTTTTCCTAAGACCAGCTGTATCTACAAGATAAAAATCGTAATTGAACTTTTTAAACCGGGTATGAATTGTATCGCGTGTTGTACCCGAGACCGGGGTAACAATGTTACGTTCTTCCCCGATAAGGGTATTAAGCAGTGATGATTTCCCGACATTTGGCCTGCCAATAATCGCAAACTTAGGCAAACCGTCGTCTTCTTCAATTCCTTCTTTTTTAAATGAGTTCACCACGGCATCGAGCAGGTCGCCTGTTCCGCTTCCGTTGACAGAAGAAATGGTTAAAGGGTCACCCAGTCCCAGGCGGTAAAAAATACTTGCATCATATTGCTGGTTGTAATTATCTACTTTGTTTACAACAAGAAATATTTGTTTTGTTGATTTCCTGAGTATTTCTGCCACAGCCTCGTCGAGATCGGTAAGCCCGCTCATCACGTCCACCAGGAAAATAATCACATCAGCTTCTTCAATGGCAAGGTGTACCTGTTTTCTTATCTCCTCTTCGAAGATATCGTCCGAATTCCTGACATACCCGCCGGTATCAATCACCGAGAAGTCTTTTCCATTCCATATGACTTTACCATAATGACGGTCGCGGGTTACACCGCTGGTTTCATCCACAATCGCATCTTTGCTGCCTGTAAGCCGGTTAAAGAGCGTTGATTTTCCGACATTTGGCCTTCCTACTATTGCTACTATATTCGACATTGTTATAACCTTTCAAATTCGTTTTTCTTCAAAACACAAACCGTATCTTTTTATTAATACCCGAAATTTTTGATAACCCCCGGCTTGTCCCTCCAGTCTTTATTAACCTTGACAAACAGTTCGAGAAATACCTTTTTGCCCAGAAATTTTTCAATATCTTTTCGGGCTTCGGTGCCTGTTTTTTTCAGCGCCTTGCCCTGGTGCCCGATGATGATGCCTTTTTGCGAATCGCGCATTACATAAATTACTGACTGGATTTTTACCAGAGAATCGCTTTCTTTGAACGATTCCACTACAACTTCAACAGAATAGGGTATCTCTTTCTTATAATAGAGTAAAATTTTTTCACGAATAATTTCTGATACAAAAAAACGCTCGGTTTTATCGGTAAGCGCTTCTTTTGAATAATATGGAGGACCTTCGGGAAGTAAATCCAGAATCCGGTCGAACAGATACACCAGGTTGCTGTTAAGCAAAGCCGACACCGGTATGACCTCAGCCTTTGGCAACAGCTGTTTCCAATCGTTCATAAGCATCGTAATGTGGTCTTGTTGTTCAAGGTCAATCTTATTTAGAATAACCAGAACCGGAATTTTTGCTTTTTGAAGTTTTTGAAGGTACTGGAAATTTTTGTCAGGTTTTTCCACTACATCGGTTACATAAAGTATAATATCAGCATCGGTAAGCGCGGTAGATACAAACTTCATCATTGCGGTCTGCAACTGGTAACTTGGCTTAATGATACCCGGGGTATCAGAATAGACAATTTGAAAATCCTCGCCATTTACAATCCCCATTACCCTGTGCCTGGTTGTTTGCGCTTTGGATGTAATAATAGACAACTTTTCCCCCACCAGGGCATTCATCAGCGTAGACTTACCTACATTTGGGTTTCCGAGTATGTTTACAAATCCCGATTTGTGCATTCACACCTTTGTTAATAAATTATTTACAAGCCGCAAACTTAATAAGAAAATATGGTTTTACAGTTTTCTATCTCAGTTCAAAATTTTTACCAAGATATACCCGTCTTACCTGTTCATCATCGGCAAGTTCTTTGGCAGTACCCTGTTTAAGTATTTCACCTTCAAACAGAAGGTATGCCCTGTCGGTAATTGACAGCGTTTCGTGAACATTGTGGTCGGTAATCAGGATACCGATATTTTTCATCTTCAGTTTGGCAACGATCTCCTGTATATCTTCCACAGCAATAGGGTCAACACCTGCAAAGGGTTCATCGAGCAGTATAAATTTAGGGTTAAGGGCAAGCGCCCTTGCTATTTCAGTTCTTCGGCGTTCTCCCCCTGAAAGTTGTATACCAAGACTTTTCCTGATTTTCTGCAGCCCGAACTCATTCAGTAATGATTCAACCCTGAACTTTTGTTCTTCTTTTGAGAGCTCGGTCATTTCGAGTACAGCCCGAAGATTGTTTTCGACACTTAATTTTCTGAATACCGATGCTTCCTGGGCAAGGTAGCCGATTCCTTTCTGTGCACGTTTGTAGACCGGTTCGCGCGTAATATCAAAATCTTCAAGAAAGATTCTCCCTTCATTGGGCTTAATAAGGCCAACGATCATATAAAAAGAGGTGGTTTTTCCGGCGCCATTGGGGCCCAAAAGCCCCACAATCTCTCCCTGTTCCACATTGATAGAAACATTCTTAACCACTATCCTGTTGCGGTATTTCTTTACAAGGTTTTCAGTCCTTAATTTCATATTTATTTTGTTATACCAATGAAAATTTAATAAATAACTGCTTTATCAATGAAGTTATTGCGCCTGCGTTAACCGGCCATATTTTTAGCATTTCTCTTTTGTATCCTGCTTGAAATGGAAATACTGATTTCATATAAAAAAATCAATGGAAATGAAACCAGTATCTGGCTGAAAATATCTGGCGGTGTGATAATTGCAGCAATAACCAGCACCACAACAAGCGCATGCCTTCGATACTTTCTTAAAAATTCGGGGGTGATAACACCCAATTTGCTAAGGAAATAAACCACCGCCGGCAGTTCAAACATAACCCCGCTGGCCAGTGTAACAGATGAAACTGTAGAAACATACGACATCAGGTTGATTTCGTTTTCAACCATTTCGCTAACCCGGTATGAACCGAGAAAATGAACCGACATGGGCGAGATGATATAATATCCAAACAAAACACCCAGAACAAAAAGCAGCGATATAAAAAAAATAGCCCCCCGTGCATGTTGTTTTTCATTCGGATAAAGGGCAGGACTGATAAACTTCCAGAATTCAAAGAATATATAAGGAAAAGCTACAATAAGTCCCGCGATTAGCGAAATTTTGATATGCGTCATAAACTGCCCTGCCATAAAAATACTTTTCAGCTCGAATGGTTTGGAGTTAATGCAAAGCCTGGGGATGTCAAGTTGGTTGCCTAATTTACATAACATGCGGTTTGTCCAGAAATCGGGGGTATTTGGCGCCAGGATAATTCCATCGAAAACAAACTGTTTAAAAACAAAAGCGGCAATTGAAACCGCCATAATCGCCAAAGCAGCTCTTATTATATGCCATCTGAGTTCTTCAAGATGTTCGAGAAAAGACATTTCACCTTTTGATTTTTCGCTCATGTATGGTCAGGTTATATGTTGAGAAGATACTTGTTTCGTTAAAAAAATTAAAAACTAAGCAAAAGAATGAAAAAAGTTTATAAATTTAGATTACAAATGTATTCATAATTCTTTATTCTCATGAAGAATATGAAAAATGGGTTTAAGAGGAACCTATATAACATTTTATCAATGTGTTCGTATAAGTTTCTGCCTTAGGTTGAGTTTATTAAAGAAAATCTGACATTAAGTCTCATTTACTGTATTAAATGATCTCACCATTTAATTTTAGAATTAAGAGCTAATGAGTGTTGAACGAGATATTTCATTATCGGAAGTTTTAAAAAGATACTTTGGGTTTGCCGGTTTTAAAGGAAACCAGGAAAATATTATCTTAAATGTCCTTGCCGGGAGGGATACTTTTGTTCTCATGCCTACAGGCGGAGGAAAATCGCTCTGTTACCAGTTGCCTTCGCTCCTCATGGAGGGCACGGCCATTGTTATTTCACCGCTCATCGCGCTGATGAAAAACCAGGTTGATGCCATGCGCAGTTTTAGTGAAGAAGACGGGGTAGCACATTTTTTAAATTCATCGCTTACCAAAGCCCAGGTAACCAAGGTTAAACAGGATATCCTTGAAAAAAAAACAAAATTGCTTTATGTTGCGCCCGAGTCTTTGACAAAAGAAGAAAATATACTATTCCTGAAACAGGTAAAAATTTCGTTTTATGCTGTTGACGAAGCGCATTGTATATCTGAATGGGGGCACGATTTCAGGCCTGAATACAGAAGGATCAGGCCGATAATAAACGAAATCGGCACAGCGCCTATCATTGCACTTACTGCAACCGCTACCCCAAAGGTGCAACACGATATACAGAAAACCCTCGACATGATGAATGCCGATGTTTTCAAGGAATCGTTCAGAAGGCATAACCTTTATTATGAGATAAGGCCAAAGAAAAATACTACCAAAGAGATCATTAAATATATTAAAAGCAATTCGGGCAAATCGGGTATTATTTATTGTCTGAGCCGAAAAAAGGTGGAAGAGCTTGCCGAGGTATTGAAAGTAAACGGCATAAAGGCACTACCTTATCACGCGGGTATGGACTCGGCCACAAGGAGTGAAAACCAGGATAAATTCCTGATGGAAGATGTTGATGTGATAGTGGCAACCATTGCATTTGGCATGGGCATAGACAAGCCCGATGTGCGCTTTGTAATCCACTACGATATCCCCAAAAGCCTTGAAGGTTATTACCAGGAAACAGGGCGGGCAGGACGGGACGGCGGTGAAGGAAAATGTATCGCCTTTTACAGTTACAAAGACATCCAGAAACTTGAAAAATTCATGCAGGGCAAACCTGTAGCTGAGCAGGAAATCGGCAAGCAATTATTGCTCGAAACAGTATCTTATTGCGAATCATCTGTTTGCAGGCCGAAACAGTTGCTTGCTTATTTTGGCGAAACCATGACCGGGGAATGTGAAAACTGCGACAATTGCCTGAAACCCAAAACCCTGTTTGATGGCAGCGCTTACCTGGTAAAAGTGCTTGAAACCATTATAGAAATTAAGGAAAAATTTAAAGCCGACCATGTGGCCAATGTGCTTTCGGGGATTAAAACCGGCCAGGTAAAGGCATACAAGCACCATCACCTGAAAATATTCGGCAGTGGAAATGATAAAGACCCCAAATTCTGGAATACTATTGTAAGGCAGGCGCTTATCGCCCGGTTCATTCAGAAAGATATTGAAAACTACGGGTTACTGAAAATGGACGAAAAAGGGTATGAATACCTCAAAAATCCTTATTCTATAATGCTTTCGGAAGATAACGAATATCCCGACACCGATGAAGACGATTTCACCATTTACGGTGCAGAACGTTCGGGTACCATTGACGAGGAGCTTTTTACCATACTGAAGGACCTGAGGAAAAAAATGTCGAAAAAGCTTAACCTTCCTCCATTTGTTATTTTCCAGGACCCTTCGCTGGAAGATATGGCCTCCCAGTACCCTGTATCGCTTGATGAATTGCAGAATATTACAGGTGTTGGGCAGGGCAAGGCCAAAAAATACGGTAAAGAGTTTGTTGACCTGATAAAAAATTATGTAGAAGATAAAGAGATTGTACGACCGCAGGATATGGTGGTAAAATCGGTGGTCAACAAATCTGGTAATAAGGTATATATCATCCAGAGCATTGACCGCAAATTGTCCCTGGATGATATAGCCGATGCAAAAAATCTTGACATGGCCACATTGCTCGACGAAATTGAATCTATCATTAACTCGGGCACAAAACTGAATATTGATTACTACATTGACACTGTGCTTGATAAAGAGCATCAGCAGGAAATTTTCGATTATTTTAAAGAAGAAGCTGAATCGGAATCGGTGGAAGAAGCCCTGAAAGCGCTTGGAGAAAATGAATACACAGAAGAAGATATAAGGCTGGTAAGGATAAAATTTATTTCTGAACTTGGAAACTGATTTTTAACAATTATAGTAAGTTTTTATCCACACTTTTTGATAATTTTGATTTAGAAAAATACCGGTAAAAACCATCGTACTATGAAAAAGATAACAATAATCGCTTTACTCGCTGCCACATCGGCTTTTTTATTCGCACAAAAACCTATTGTGCTTGAATTTGAAAAACACGCCATCAGAAATGAGTCAAACAACGTAATGAAACTCTGTAAATATGCCGATCCGGGAGCCCGGGGGGCCAATGTTACCTGGGATTTTTCAACCCTGGAAACTACCAGCGATTTTACAGGTTATGTACAAAGCTCATACCATTCATCCAATACCCAGCTTTTTCCGCAGGCAAATACCGAGCTGAACGAGTTCAATAACCGTTTCTATTTCAGGATTACCGAAGACAGGGTAGAACAGTATGGTTACAGCTCGCTTAATAATCAGGTTGTAACTACCTTCGACAAACCTTTTGTTAAAATGGTTTACCCTTTTACCATGCATGATATTTATGAAGGTACTTTCAGGGGCACATATAAATACGGGAATTCAACAAGTGATATTTCGGGTAATTATGAAATACTGGGCGATGGCTACGGAAAGCTGATTCTCCCAGGCAATTTCACAGTTGACAATACCTTAAGGGTAAAAACTACAAAATCATACAGCTACGAATTATCAGGAGTGCCCCAGGATGTACTTATTACTACCTACAGGTGGTATTGCGACTGGCACCGATACCCTTTGCTGGTATTAACTTCTATTAAAACTTCCGTAAACCAGAATACTTCCTATGTTTACCAGGCCGCGTATAATAACAAAGCCACCAAACTTGCAGAAAAGGAAAACCCTGTTATCAGCAAAGACAAAATGTTTGATGTATTTCCCAATCCTGCCAGTGAATTTCTGAACATTAGCTTTACACTGGAGGAAGAAAGTATGGTAACCATAGAACTGTTTGATATCAAAGGCCGTAAAACCGGAACATTATCCAATGAAATGATGCAGCCAGGCAGCCGTAAATTGCAGTCTGATATATCACGTGAAAAATATACTGATGGCACCTATTATATAAAGGTATCCATTAACGGAAATTCAGAAACACAGCAAGTAGTCCTGGTTAAATAAAAAATTTTCCGGTCAAGGGGTTAATACCTTTGTTTTATTGCTGTAAACCCTGCCCTTCCATTTTACTTTTGCAAATGCAGAAGCTATGGTTATTGTAACAATGTAAAAAGGATATAGTAGCGATAAAACAGGCACATAACAATGTAACCTCTTTTTCTGAAAGAATGACAAAACCGGTGTAATCATCAACCAGTCTGACAGGATTTTTATTAATACAATCCATCCATGCATTTTAACCCCGAATAAAAACAGGCCTGCAAACCATCCGATCATAGCTGTATTGGTTATCCCAACAATACCTGCCAGGAACAAAATACTGTAATCTTTATAATACCTGGCCTTTGAAGCCCAGCGAATACGCTGCCGGAAAAATTCATTTAAAGTGGCCGCAGGCTTAGTTTTAACCATAGCATCAGAAGACTTCAACAGTTTAATCTTACCGGGAAATAACTTTTTAACATGGTGTAACAAAAAGGTATCGTCACCAGAAACCGTACGACGTTCTAACGGATCGTTCATTTGCAGGTAAACCTGCTTTTCAAAAAACAGGTTTGCAGCATTGCAGTAAACAGGTTTTACAATACCGGCCGCACCAGCCCCTGAACCTACCAGACTTAGAAATTCAAGGTTTTGTAATGCCATAAAAATACCCTTGCTTTCTTCAAAGTCAACCAGGCCGGGAATCATTTTAGGCTTGTTTTCAGAGAGGTAAAAATCTGTAAAAGAGCTTATCCAACGCGGGGATACCCTGCAATCTGCATCTGTAGTGAGGATCAAATCTCCTTTGGCAGATTTTATCCCCCTGTCCAGCGCATGCTTTTTACCTTCGTTATCCTGCTTTGCAGGTATGCACCTGATTAGCCCCGGATAGCGCCGGCAAAACTGATGTACTATTTCAACCGTGCGGTCACCGGAATGGTCGTCTGCTACTATTATTTCAAATTTTTCGGACGGATAGCACTGTGCAGTCAGGTCCTCAAGCAACCGGCCGATGTTCTTTTCTTCGTTGCGTGCTGCAATTATCACGCTTATAAAAGGAAATCTGCCGGTACGAATAGAAACACCTTTTTTCAGTTTTAACCATCCGGCGAAAATAAATACTATGGTTAGAACATAGATAAAAATAATAATCAGGGAAAAGTATTCGATCAGGCACATTCAAAAACCCGGCTTATGATTTTCTAATTGTCAGCCATTTGTCTATTTTAGAGTAGAGTTCAGCGATATTGACAGGTTTTGTAACAAAATCGTCGCAACCTGCCTCGTAGCATTTTTGCTTCTCTTCGTTAATTGCATTGGCCGTCTGGGCAATGACCGGAAGGTGTTTATTGAATTTTTTTATGACTTCGGTAGCCTGCAGGCCATTCATCTCGGGCATCTGAATATCCATAAGTACCAAATCAATATTGTTTTTCAAACAGATATCAATAGCCTCTTTTCCATCAATGGCATGCAATACTTCGGCCTTGGTCTGTTTCAGAAAACTTTCAAGAAATTTATAACTGAACTTATCGTCTTCGGCGATAAGAAAGACTTTTCCTTCCCAGTCATAATTCTTTTTTGGGCGTCTTTTAGCAATGTCTTCACCCTGTACTTTTTTTGCAGAGACATAGGGTATGGTAAAATGAAAAATTGAACCCTTGCCTTCTTCTGATTCAGCCCACATTTGTCCGCCAAGCAATTCTGCAAAACCTTTTGAAATAGCAAGTCCAAGTCCTGAACCACCGTATTTACGCGTGGAAGAACTATCAGCCTGGATAAACCTGTCGAAGATAACCTTTAACTTATCCGAAGCGATACCGATGCCGGTATCTTTCACAAAAAAATGAAGATAATTATTTCTTGTCTTTTTATAACCAAACTCAATAAACCCTGTATCGGTGAATTTGAAAGAATTGCCGATAAGGTTAGTTAAGATTTGCCTCAATCTGTTCGGATCGGCATTAATGTAACTATCTTCGTTTGTAAGTGATTTTTTAACAACAAGCTTAACCTTTGAGCTGTCTTTTTTAATCTGTTCTGTAAGAAAAGAAGAATGTATCTGTGACAGCAGGGTATTGAGTGAAAAATCCTGGGGTACAATATTGATCTGTCCGGCCTCAATCTTTGCAAAATCAATAATATCGTCAATCAGGTTTATAAGCATTTTACCGTTGCTGTGAATGATGTCGAGGTATTTCTTACGGTTTCCAACGCTAAGTGATTCATCATTAAGCATTTCTGCAAAACCAAGTATCCCGTTCATTGGGGTCCTTATTTCGTGCGACATATTTGCAAGAAATGCAGTTTTCAATTTATCAGATTCTTCAGCTTTCTCCTTTGCCTTCACCAATTCGTATTCGAGCTGGCTACGGTGCAGGGCGACTGCCACCTGGTGCACGAATGTTTCGATAATATGCTTGAACTTAATAATTGTTTTATTGAGGGTGAAAATGGTAATATTTCCAAGCAATTTATTGTGCCGGGCGAGGGAGATATTATAGATTTTATGTACCTGCAGTTTATCAATTGTTTTTAAAAAATCCTGGTAATCAATATCTTTAAACTGAAATAGTTCGAGGTTGTCTTTGATTGTCATTACAGAGCCAGCAGTGCTCAGGTCAGAGAGCTTATTGTTGTTGGGGAAAGTAATTCCTACCAGGTCTTTGCCGAAATACTGCGGAATGAGTCTATTGATCCCGTCGGGGCCTGTAAAACACTCGATCCTGAAAACATTTTTCTCTTCAACATAGGAGGATACAATAATAACAGCACTTTCAAGAAATTGTAATAGTTTCACCCCGATGTAAAGAAAAATATCTTCTTTGGATGATATTCCCAGTAGGTCGAGCGCCGAATTGCTTAAAAACACCAGGTTATCGTGATATACTTTTTCTTTCAGCTCTCCCATTTTTCGTTCGGAGATGTCGCGTGAATTCACTACAATACCATTAATAACAGGATTGTTGATTTGGTTTGAAAAAATGCTTTCAACATAAATCCACTTTCGGTTTTTATGCAGGCTGCGGTACTCCTTCTTAATCTGTTTACCCGGTTTTGACAAAACTTCTTTGAAAAGTTCACGGAAATTTTCCTCCTCATCAGGATGAATGATTTCAAAGATTGACTTGCCGATGAGCTCTTCGATATTAAAATCGGAAATCTTGTTCTTAGGTGAGTTTTCGAATATTATCAATCCGTTTTTATCGAGTATGGTAATGGAGTCTGAAGAGTTCTGCAGCAGGGCTGAAAAATGTTCTTCACGCTCCCTGGATACCTCTTCCATGTTTTTCCGTTCGGTTATATCCCGTGAAATACCTGTAATTCCAATTAACTTTCCTTCGTCATTAAAAATGGGTGTTTTAAAGGTTTCGATCCATTTTTTTTCTTTCCCCGAACCTTCAACAGCTTCAAATAGTTGCCTCGAACCTTTTTTCATCACCTGCATGTCGGTTTTATGAATTTGTTCGGCATCTTCCCCGGGGGCAATGTCAAAATCTGTCTTTCCGATAATTTCATCGGGCTCAAGGCCAAATTTTTCGGCAAAAGGCCTGTTAACCGAGATATAGCGGCCATCATTGTCTTTCAGCCATGCAAGGTAGGGTATGTTATCGAGAATTGCCTTTTGTTGAGTCTTTGTTTTCGCTATGATGTTTTGCAATTCAAATTGCTCGGTAATATCGCTGATTACCGTTACATACCTGTAAACTTTATTTTCTTCATTGCGTATTGGAAAAGTTCTTCCCCAGAGCCATCTTATTTTGCCATCGGGGAGCATAATACGGTAACGGCCGCCCTGCACCGAATCTTTTGATGAATAACCTTTTCTTGAATATTTAAAATATTTGTTCTTATCATCGGGGTGAATGATTTCATCAATTACAAAGGGATTGAGCAGTAAATCTGAAACCCTTTTGTAAAACAACTTTTCAAATGCCAGGTTGGCCCACAACACTCCCGATTTATCGCTTAAGATAAAAGCATCGTTGGTATTTTCTGCCAGTTGCCTGAATCGTTCTTCACTCTCTTTAATGGCATCTTCGGTAACTTTTCTTTCGGTAACATCGGTAAGAAAAAATGTAACCCCGGTTATTTTTTTATTGTCATCAATAATCGGGTTCACGGTAAGTTCGAAATATGTCTGTGACCCATTGATGATAAACCCGTCATCTTTTGTCCAGCTATTACCTTCAAGGGCTTTACGAAAAACTCTTTTCCAGTTAGGCTTTTGCTTATCGGGAAGAAGGGAGTAAAAATTATCACCCGGCTTGATTTCTTTGCCGAAACATGATTTAAAAAAAGTGGTAAAATAAGAATTTGCCGCTATAACGGTATAATTCCTGTCAAGAAGCCATATTGCACTATTGGCGCTTTCAATAATTGTCTTAAAGCTTGTCTGGCTTTCGATGATTTTTTGTTCGGCTTTTTTCAGTTCGGTAACATTTCTGCCAATGCTTATCATTCCGGCTACACGACCGTGTTCATCCCTGAAAGGTATCTTGGTGAAATAAGCATAAACATAACTCGAAATGTTACTGTTATACCCCGATATTTCTTTATTGTATACTGATTTGCCTTTTCTGATAATTTCAAAATCATCTTTCAGCGTGTTAGTGGCAAATTCATTTGAAGAGATATTAAGTTTCTGTTTGCTGACAAGCTCATCGGGTTCAGAGACCTTAACGAGGTAGGCAAAAGCCTTGTTTGCAAGAATAAACTCCCCCTCACAATTTTTAAGGTAAATATAATCCGGTATATTGTCAATAATAGCCCGGAGCTGGTTTTTTTCCCTGATGAGGTTTTCTTCTACAATTTTCTTCTCAGAGATATCTTCCACAACCCCCGCCACATATAACGGCTTTTTTTTGGCATTTCTAACCATTTTATAGGTCAGAGCTACCGGGAGCAACGAACCGTCCTTTTTTTTAAAAACAGTTTTCTGATTTATCGTATTGTAAGCCTTGTAACAAATCCTGAGCAGCTTTTTTCTTTCCCCCGATTTTGAAAATACCTGTTTACCAATATCGGTTACATTTTTTATCAATTCATTTATATCGTGGTAACCAAGCAACCTGGCTAGTGTAGAATTAGCTTCGATATAGCGTCCGCCTATGGTGGCCCTGAATATGCCAATAGGGGCATCCTCGAAAATATTTTTATATTTATCGAGATCGGTCAGATATAGTGCAACCTGACGTTCCAGTTCCTTTATTCTAAGTATCTGATTATTATTATCAGGGCCCGGTGCCATACAACTGTTTTTGAAAAACTTATAATATGATAATTACCGTGAAAAGCTTATCTGTTCTTCCTACGGTTAATTTCATCCCTTATTAAAGAGGCCCTTTCGTAATTTTCATCACGAATAGCCTCATCGAGCAAAGATTTCAAATCCTGGGTTTTTATATTTTTAAGCTCCTCGCTTTTTGAATGGTCTTCAATTTTTATATCACGGGTGCCTGAACTTTTTTCAGATACAGGCTGCTCCCCTTGTTCCTTCTCAAAATCGAGTATGATACCTGCCCTTTGCATAATTTCTTCTGTAGTATAAATCGGGCACCTGAACCTTAGTGCAAGTGCAATGGCATCTGATGTGCGGGCATCAATTTCTATAATATTTTTCCCGTTGTCGCAGGTAAGCTTCGAAAAAAATACCCCTTCTTCCAGCTTATATATTGTAACTTCAAGCAAATCTATATTAAACGTTTTTGCAAAATTCAGAAAAAGATCGTGTGTCAAGGGCCGTGGAGGTTTCAAACCCTCAAGTTGAATAGCAATGGCCTGTGCTTCAAAACCACCTACAATAATAGGTATCCGCCTCTTGCCCCCTTCTTCTGATAATACCAATGCATATGCACCGGTTTGAGTCTGACTGTATGATATTCCTAAAACGTTCAGTTTAACCTTCGTCATTCTTTGCTTAAAAGAAAATTTTTAGAACTAATATAGATGCAAATATAATGAAATCAAAATTCAAATGTAATTATGGTCTCTTTTCTATCTTTGATCTATCAAATAATGCACGCTTTGTTCCATTTATATGCAAGCATTAAGAAAAAATAATTTTTACCTGAAAAATAAAAAATTCGTAAATGTTTGCAGTTCAATCAAACTTTTATATTTTTGCAGTCCCAAATAATAATTGAAAATTGAATTCAATGTACGCTATAGTATCAATTGCCGGTCAACAATTTAAGGTTGAGAAAAATAAAAAAGTATTTGTTCACCGACTTCAGGACAAAGAAGGTTCTGTTGTTGAGCTCGATAAGGTATTACTTATTGACAATGACGGAAAGGTGATGGTTGGTGACCCATATGTAAAGAATGCAATGGTAACAGCCAAAATCGTATCTCACCTTAAAGGTGACAAAGTAATAGTTTTCAAGAAAAAAAGAAAAAAAGGCTTCAGGACACTTAATGGTCACAGGCAATATCTTACCGAATTATTAATTGACGATATCCTTGAAAGCGGTGCTTCGAAGAAAACCACCTCACCAAAAAAAGAAAAGACTGAAGAACCGGTGAAAACTGAAACTGCTGTTGAAGAAACAGTTGTTGCAACTGCACCTGAAACCGAAGATGTTCAACCAAAAGCCAAAAAAACAACTTCAAAGAAAAGCGATGGTGACGAGGTAAAGGCAACACCCACAGCCAAAAAAACAAAAGCTGAACCTAAGGCCAAAGCTGAAAAAAAACCCGCTGCTGAAAAAAAAGCATCAGGTACCAAAAAGAGTAAATAACATTTAAAAGTATATCGAAATGGCACATAAGAAAGGAGCTGGTAGTTCAAGAAACGGCAGGGAATCCGAAAGTAAACGCCTTGGCGTTAAATTATTCGGCGGTCAGGTTGCCAAAGCCGGAAATATACTTGTACGCCAAAGGGGTACAACACACTTTCCGGGGCTTAATGTCGGAATGGGAAAAGACCATACCCTGTTTGCCTTAACCGACGGAACAGTAGAATTCAGGAAGAGAAAAAATAACAAATCTTACGTTTCTGTAATTCCGGTAGCTGAATAATATTAGATCAAAATATGAAAAATCTCCTGATTTCTTTATCTTAGAGGTCAGGAGATTTTTTTTTAACCAATAAGCCGAACCAAATGCTTACGATCAATTTCATAAGGGAAAACACTGCCCTTGTAATCGAAAAACTTGCCATCAAGAACTTCGACGGCAGTGAAATTATTTCGAAAATTATTGATGCCGACAAAACCAGGCGTGCACTTCAGCTTGAATCGGATAACAGGCAAGCCGAAATGAACAATCTCTCGAGACAGATAGGCGATTTGTTTAAAGCCGGGAAAAAAGAAGAGGCAGAAGCTGCCAGGCAAAAAACAGCCACCCTGAAGGATGAAATAAAAGGATTGACACAAAAACTTGAGAAGATAGAAAAAAAACTTCAAAAACTGATAGAGCAAGTACCAAATCTGCCACATGAGTCTGTACCAAAAGGTAAAAGCGCCACCGACAATAAGAAGATACGTAAAAGAAGTTCTAGGCTAAAACTTTATACCGGAGCGATGGCTCACTGGGACCTGGCAAAAAAATATGATATCATAGATTTTGAATTGGGAGTTAAGCTCACCGGAGCAGGATTCCCTGTTTATAAAAACAAGGGTGCAAAATTACAGCGGGCACTTATCAATTTCTTTCTCGATGAGAACAAAAAAGCAGGCTATACCGAATATTGGCCCCCACTGATGGTTAATGCCGATTCGGCTTTTGGTACTGGCCAGCTTCCGGATAAAGAAGGGCAGATGTATTACATTAAAAGTGATGAATTTTACATGATACCTACTGCCGAAGTTCCGGTTACCAATATTTACCGCGATGTAATCCTCGATGCAAAAGTGCTTCCGGTAAAATGCACTGCATACACACCTTGTTTCAGGCGCGAAGCCGGTTCTTACGGCAAAGATGTAAGGGGTCTCAACAGGGTGCACCAGTTCGATAAGGTTGAAATTGTGCAGATACAACACCCCGAAAAATCATACGAAACTTTCAAAGAAATGGTATCGCATGTTGAATCACTTGTAGTAAAACTTAAGTTACCCTATCGGATTATGAAACTATGCGGGGGAGATATGAGTTTTACATCAGCGCTTACCTATGATTTTGAAGTGTTTTCGGCCGCACAGGGCAAGTGGCTCGAAGTGAGTTCGGTATCAAATTTTGAATCATACCAAGCCAACAGGCTCAAACTTCGATTTCGCGATGAGTCTTCAAAAAAAATGCAACTGGCGCATACACTGAACGGCAGTTCTCTTGCTCTGCCCAGAATAGTGGCTGCCCTGCTCGAAAACAACCAGACAGAAAAAGGGATTATTATACCGAAAGTTTTAAGAAAATATACAGGATTTGACATTATATCATAATTTTTTCACGTATTAGATACTTTTACAAAGACTTATACGTTTATTTTTCTGCCCTGCATTATATATTATTAACATTTGCAAAGGTTTTATGGCTTAATTTTTGATACATTGCAGCCTTAAACCCTGACTGGTAATTGTAGAAAGATAAATTGAATTTATATGCTATCTTCAAACCCTATCCTACCAAAGCTCCTGCTCTTATTATGCATTTTTTCCAATACATTACAGGCACAAAAGTTTACCATTAGTGGAATTGTTTCCGAAGCATCTGGGGGCGAAAAAATTATCGGCGCCAACATTTATGATTCGCTAACATATAAAGGGACTATTACAAATAATTTTGGTTTTTACAGTCTCTCCCTTAATAAGGGAGATGTTCAACTGGTTTGTTCGTTTGTAGGATATTCAATGCATAGTCAGCGTTTTAAGCTTGACAAAGACACGGTGATCAATATAACGCTTTCGCCCATGCTTGAGATAGAAGAAGTTACTATCACCGCCGATAAAGCTAAAAATATGGTAAACAGCACCCAAATGGGCAATGTTTCTATACCGGTGCAACAGGTCAAATCATTGCCCGTAATCCTGGGCGAAGTTGACATACTAAAAACACTTCAGCTTATACCGGGCATTAAAGCGGGCAACGAGGGCACCAGCGGAATTTACGTAAGGGGCGGTGGCCCCGACCAGAACCTCTTTTTACTCGACGGGGTGCCTGTTTACAACATCAACCACCTTTTTGGTTTCTTTTCTGTTTTTAATGCCGATGCCATACAGAATATTACAGTGTACAAAGGGGGATTTCCAGCCCGCTACGGGGGCAGGCTTTCTTCGGTTATAGACATAAGGATGAAAGACGGTAACAGTAAAGAATTTCAGGGTGAAGCGTCCATCGGGCTTATATCGTCAAAAATTTCACTCGAAGGGCCCATCGTTAAAGATAAAGCCTCTTTTATCATCTCTTTAAGGCGAACCTATTTCGACCTTTTTCTTCATCCTATTCAGAAAGCTATCAACGACAATACCAAATCGGGTTATTATTTTTATGATTTGAACGGAAAAATCAATTACCGGTTATCAGACAAAAGCAGGATATTTCTGAGTGTATACAGCGGACTCGATAAAGCCTATTCAAAAGAAAAACACGAATGGGAAAACTATGAGCGTACATTAAAAACATATTATAATTCAGAAAGTGCTATTTACTGGGGAAATATAACCGCCGCCCTGAGATGGAATTATATGGCATCGAAAAAAGTTTTTACCAACACTACGCTTACTTACAGCAGGTACCAGTTTGATCTCTCGATGCATAATGAACAAACTACTAAACCGGTGGCGCAAACTGATGATTACCTGCACAGCACCAGGTATTTTTCCGGTATCAGCGACATCTCGGGGAAATTTGAACTGGACTTTATCCCTTCGCCGGCACATTACATCAGGGGTGGTTTCAACTATATTTATCATACCTTTCATCCCGGGATTTCGGTTTCCCGCATCAAAACCGATATTATATCACAGAATGTGGATACCACGATTGGTAACAGGGATATATATTCACACGAATCATTTGCCTATATTGAAGATGACATTACAATTTCCAAAAGGTTAAAAGCCAATATCGGTTTTCATTATTCCAACGTGCTGGTTAAATCTGCTTTTTATCAGTCATTGCAACCCCGTATCTCGGCAAGGTTTCTTCTAACAGATGACTGGTCTGTGAAAGCATCGTATATCAGGATGGTGCAATACATTAACCTGCTCACCAATACCACTGTCGGATTGCCAACAGACCTGTGGCTGCCTGTAACAGAAAGGGTAAAACCACAAAAATCTGACCAATACGCATTGGGAACAGCCATCAAGCTTTTCAAAGATTATAGCCTTAACCTTGAAGGATACTATAAAACCATGCACAATATTATCGAATATAAAGAAGGGGCATCGTTTTTCAGTCAGTCAGACGGATGGGAAGATAAAATTGCCAACGGGAAAGGCTGGTCGTATGGCGCTGAAATACTTATTGAAAAAAACGAGGGTAAAACCCGCGGCTGGATAGGTTACACCCTGTCATGGACCAACAGGCAAATTGAAGAAGTGAACTTTGGTAAGGTCTTTCCGTATCGTTACGACCGCAGGCACGATATCAGCGTAGCAATTACAAGGTATATCAGTAAAAGGGTTGACCTTGGCATTACATGGGTTTATGGCACAGGCAGGGCTATCACCCTTGCCAGGCAAAAATACCCTTCTTTACTGGAGTATTTCAACTCAAACCAGGATAATGAAAATTTTTATCCATCAGATAATTCAGTAATTGAACATTATGAAAGCAGGAATGGTTTCAGGGAACCTGCCTACCACAGGCTTGACTTTAGCGCCAATTTCCATAAAAAAGTAAGGTGGGGCGAGCGCACATTCAGCTTCGGTATTTACAACGTGTATAACCGGCAAAATCCATTTTACCTGTATTACGGCTATAAGTACGGTATTTCTTCATCAAGCGAAAATATATACCTGCTGCAACGCAGCCTATATACATTTATGCCCTCAATTCGTTACAGTCTTAAGTTTTAAAGCAGATAAACCATGAAATGTCCTTTTAAAATATTTTTCCTTTTTACCGGGGTGGTTTTTGTGTCATCCTGTGTAAAAGTGCTTGACTATGATATTCCGGAAGATGAGAAGAAAATTGTGGTGAATGGCATCATTTCGACCTATAACCCTGCTACCATATATGTAAACAAAAGTTTGCATGTGCTCGACAGGCTTGAAATCAAACCAATAGACAGCGCGATAGTACGTATTTATGAAAATGATATTCTTGTTACTGAAATAGTTGAAGGAACCAAAGGTGGCTATTTTTCAGATTTTACCGGCAGTTTCGGAAATAAATACCTGTTAGAGGTAATGGTACCGGGCATGAAAACCGCATCAGCCACCTGTATCCTTCCAGAACCTGTATTAATTGAAAAGGTTGACACCTCCAGTGAGTTGCAGGAATTCTTTGAATACGGATATTACTATCAAATCTATATGTTGAAAAGCATTATTGCTATAACTGACCCGGAAACCATTGAAAATTTTTACGAACTGGAAGGTACACTTCTTTATAAGGAACCGGTTTATTATTCAGATATGGACACATTTTATATAACAGGTTACAGAAAGGCCATCAGTAATTCAATTATCCGGTCAAAAGATCCTGTATTCGAGTACACGATAATGGGAGACCAGGTTCTTTCAAATCAAAATGAGAATGAGTTTATTATCGGAAACAAACTATTATTTTCTGACCAGTTGATCAACGGGATGAAGTATAACCTGAATGTAAGCTTTAGCTCCTTCCTATTTAATGCAAATGATGTAACCACAGATAGTATGAGGCTGGTTATCCGTCTGAAATCTGTAACCAAAGATTATTTTACATATATGCAACTGCTTGAAAGGCACCTGCAGGCCAGAAATGATCCTTTTAGTGAACGTGCACAGGTTAATACAAATATCGAAAACGGCCTGGGAATTTTGGCAGGAAAGTCCGAATCGGTATGCACCTTAGAAATCAACCAAACACCTAAACCTGAATAAAAAGCTATGATTAAGCTAATTAAAACACAAAATTTTAAAATAATTGGCTTCATAATTTTTCTATTTTGGGGCAATATATCACTCATATCCGGCCAAAATAGCATAATAAGCGGCATTATTGAAGACGCGGGAAGCGGTGAAAAGCTTATCGGGGCAAGTATTTATACCGACGACAAAACAAGTGGCACAATATCTAACAATTATGGTTTTTTCAGCCTGAATGTCCCGGCAGGGCTTACCGTATTGCATTTTTCATATCTTGGTTATAAACCCGAGATTGTTACTTTACACCTGCAAAAAGATACATCGCTGAATATCAAACTTGTGCCTTCGCTCCTGCTCGAAGAAGTAACCATTTCATCAGACTATTTATTAAAAAACATGCAATCTTCGCAAACCGGGCTGATCGAACTACCGGTAAAGAGCCTGAACACGCTTCCGTATATAATGGGAGAAAGCGACCTGTTAAAAGCCATACAGCTTATGCCGGGAATTCAATCGGGAGGAGAGGCCTCAAGCGGCATATATGTCCGTGGCGGCAGTCCCGATCAAAACCTCTTTTTGTTAGACGGGGTACCGGTTTATAATGTAAACCATCTTTTCGGTTTTGTATCCGTGTTCAATACCGATGCCATACGCAATGTTTCGGTGATCAAAGGAGGCTTCCCTGCAAGATACGGAGGACGTCTTTCATCGGTTATTGACATCAGGATGAAAGAAGGCAACAATAAAGAATTTCACGGTGAAGGCTCCATAGGTGTGGTTGCCTCAAAAATCAGCCTTGAAGGGCCTATTATCAAAGACAGGACATCATTTATTGTTTCTGCCCGGCGCTCATACCTCGATGTGCTGGCGCAACCTATTATCAAAGCCATTGACGATTTTGCCACAGTCAGGTACTACCTTTACGATGCCAATGCCAAAATAAACCACCAGGTAAACAAAAACAACCGATTGTTTCTTAGCCTTTATCTCGGCGATGATGTAGGTTTTTACAGGTATAAAGATAGATATATTTATGATGAGGTAAAATACACCCGGCAGGATAAAACAGGTATACAGTGGGGGAATATCACCTCAGCCCTGAGGTGGAACAGCATAATCAGCAACAGGTTATTCAGTAACACTACACTTACCTATTCCCGTTACAGGTTTAAATTATACGATCTTGATAAAAAAACCACCGAACCGTCACGTCCACTGTTAAATTCGAGGTACAGCTGGACCTACCTCTCGGGGGTGACCGATTATTCCATCCGGAGCGAATTTGATTATACCCCTTCCATAAAACATTACATAAGGTTTGGCGGAAGTTACACTTATCACGACTTCAATCCCGGCACCAACGAATACCTTTACCAGGGTGCAGATTATGCAGATATGGTTGACAAGCATTACGGCACCCGGAGCCTTACCGCATCTGAGATAAGTTTTTATATTGAAGATGATTTTGACGTTACCAAACGTCTGAAGGTTAATGCCGGGGCACACGCGTCTTCTTTTTTCGTGAGGTTTGAAAACTATTTTTCGCTTCAACCGAGGATTTCTGCCAGGTATCTCTTTGCAAACAATCTTTCGGTTAAAGGGTCGGTGGCCAATATGGTACAGTATATTCATTTGCTGACCAACTCATCTGTAAGCCTCCCTACCGACTTATGGCTCCCGGCAACCGACCGTGTAAAACCCGAAAACTCATGGCAATATTCAGCTTCAGTGGCTTTTCCTGTTAAAAACAAACTGGTGGTTACCACCGAAGGCTTTTATAAAACCATGAACAACATTATCGAATACCAGGACGGACAAACTTTCCTCAACTCAAACGCCGACTGGGAAACCATTATTGAAACTGGCAAAGGGTGGTCTTACGGGCTGGAATGCCTTGTTGAAAAGAGAGAAGGAAAAACAACCGGATGGTTTGGTTATACCCTCGCCTGGAGTAACCGACAGTTTGCTGCGCTAAACAATGGCGAGGTATTTCCATTTAAATATGACCGACGGCACGATATAAGTATTGCAGTAACCCATAAGCTTTCACAAAAAATTGATCTTGGCCTTGTATGGGTATTTGGCAGCGGAACAGCATTAACCCTGCCCACTCAAAAATATATCTCTGCATTGCCTTTGTATAATCCGAAAGACAACTCATACTATTTGGAAACTACACAGAACCAGGAAATTGAATATATTAAAAATCGCAATGGTTTCAGAATGCCGGCATATCACAGGTTGGATATTGCCTTTAATTTTCATAAACCGCTTAAATGGGGGGAACGAACCCTAAGTTTAGGCTTATACAATGCTTACAGCCATAATAATCCGTTTTACATCTATATCGGGAATAATTATGACTGGTATGGAATGGGTAGCGGCGAACCGGTTGTTAAAAAAGTAAGCCTGTTCCCGATAATCCCTTTCATTACTTACAATTTTAAATTTTAAAATATTAATAGAATGAAATATAGGCACGGATACCTGGTTTTACATTTGGTTATTCTCTTCATATCCTTCGGTTGCGAGCGGATTATTGATTACCCCATTCCACCCGATGAACTTAAAGTTGTAATAAACAGTATTATCAATACCGATAGCGTGATTACCATAAACCTGAGCAAAAGCATCAGTATTCTCGATAACAACAGTTCGCCATATATACAAAATGCGCAGGTAAGCCTGTATAAAAACAACGAACCATTAGGGTTAATGTCATACACGGGGAATGGTTATTACACGCTCGAAGGGTTAATTCCTGAAGCCCATGCTGAATATCAGGTTGTTGTGAATGCCCCAGGTGAAAGTGAAGCCACAGCATCGTGTGTTATCCCCTTGCCTGTTCCTATTGTAAGCATCGACACAGTAAGAAGCCTGGAAAATGACTATTTCTCCTATAACAATTATACATACGATGTAATTCTTACCATTGACGATCCCGCAGGTATAACCAATTACTATGAATTGATCCTTTTTCAAAAAAGTGTATATTATTATGAAGATACCACATATCAATTTTCTCCCAGGTCTTACCTGACTGATGATAAGATCTTTGAATATTACAGAAGTTATAACGATATATACTCCTTAAACCTGGAGTTGGGAACAGAAATGACGAATCCTTCTGCAGCATATTTTTCAGACAAATTATTAGACGGCGCAAAATTCACCCTTAAAATAACACTCGAACACTGGAACCAGCAAGGTATGTATTATTTTTGCCTGCGTTCGTTGTCAGAAGACTATTACAGGTACATTGCCTCATTGGCAGCATATAGCCAGGCCGATGGCAATCCTTTGAGCGAGCGGGTACAGATTCATTCAAACATTCACAACGGGCTTGGGATTTTTGGCGGATACAGCAGCGATACAGACAGTATTTATGTTGAAATGCACTAAATTTAGCTTCTGGTTTTGAAATTGAACAACATCATTTTTATTCTAAACTGATAAGCAATTTAAGATGAAAAGAACAGGCGCTTCTTTATCACTACTTCTATTTTGTATTGCCCTAAATTCTCAACCCTGGTTTCCTGATCTACAGAACGGACGGTATAAAAATCCTGTTCTTTTTGCAGACTATTCCGATCCGGATGTGATAAGGGTTGGCGACGACTTTTACTTAGTGTCATCGAGCTTTACCTGCATGCCGGGCATACCGGTACTTCACTCCAAAGACCTCGTAAACTGGAAAATCATCAACCATGTTTATGAAAGGCTTCCGCTTGAGAAATACGATAAACCGGTGCATGGTGAAGGATCTTGGGCCCCTTCTATAAGATACCATAACAATCTTTTTTATGTATACTTCTGTACCCCGCGCGACGGACTTTTTATGGCTACCGCACATGACCCTGCGGGCAAATGGGAACTCAGCCATATAGAAAAGGTAGAAATGTGGGAAGACCCCTGCCCCTTCTGGGATGATGATACAACAGGCGGCAAACCTGGAAGCGCCTACCTCGTGCGCAGCAAGTTATGTGGCAATGAGCTGTATCTTCATAAAATGAGCGCAGATGGCAAAAAGATACTCGACAATGGCACCATGATTTATAAAGACATGCAACAACCTACTATTGAAGGCCCGAAGCTATATAAAAAAAACGGATACTATTATATTCTTGCCCCTGCAGGCGGAGTGCCGCAAGGATGGCAGGCAGCGCTAAGGTCGAAAAACATTTATGGCCCTTACGAGGCAAAGAATGTAATGCACCAGGGCAGCACAGGCATCAACGGGCCGCACCAGGGTGGACTTGTGGAACTGAAATCGGGTGAATGGTGGTTTATGCACTTCCAGGACAGGGACTTCTATGGCCGTGTTGTTCACCTGCAACCGGTTACCTGGAGAGATGGCTGGCCGGTAATAGGAACAGACAATAACGGTGATGGGACCGGCGAACCGGTAACTGAGTATAAAAAACCTTTTACAGGTAATACACATCCTGTTGAAATACCCGCAACCTCAGATGAATTCAACAGTGGCAAGCCGGGATTACAATGGCAATGGCATGCCAATCCGGGAGAGGAATGGTATTCATTGAGTGAAAATAAAGGAAGTATGCGTTTATATGCTGTAAAAAACCATACCCAAAACGGAAATTTATGGTTTGTTCCAAACCTGTTACTTCAGAAATTTCCTTCTCCATCGTTTACCGTAACAACAAAAATAGATTTTAAAGCCGGACTTCCAGGAGAAAAAGCAGGTCTGCTGGTGATGGGCGACAAATGGTCATATCTTGCCCTGGTCAAAACCGAAAAAGGAATATCTGTGATAATGGATGAAGGCACATACAATCAATGCGGTGATATGACAACAACCATCGAATCTGCAGAATTGTTCACCAACACCTGTTACCTGAAAGTATATGTGAATACAAACGGTATATGCCACTATTATTACAGCACCGATAATTCTGAATTTACCTTCATCGGTAAAGAAACAAAGGCTCAAAAAGGGAGATGGATCGGAGCAAAAGTGGGTTTGTTCTGCATAAATTCAAACATCAATGAAAGTACAGGCTATGCCGATTTCGACTGGTTCAGGGTTGAGTAAGTATGCTTAAAAATGAAGTTTTTCTTTCAGGTTTTTCAATCCGCTTTTGCTTACTTTAAGCGTCACCCCGTTCTTTAGTTTTGCGGCGTAATTATCTTTCGAGTACGGCTCTAACTGTATAACCTGGTCTATTTTAACAATGTACGAACGATGTATCCTGATAAAAATCGTATTGTCAAGGTTTTCTTCGAAATACGACATGGTAGCCTGTTTCAGGTGTTTGCCTTCATCGGTGTATAACATCACATAGTCGTCCTGGGCTTCAAGGTAATTGATCTTATTTACCGGTATCACCTTAATCTTACTCCCGGTTTTAACCACCACTCTTTCGAGTTTTTCGGCAAGGGGCTGCCTGATAAGTTTCTGAATATTGCCTGTTTTGTCTTCCCTGTTTTTTATCTTTTCAATGGCTTTCTGAATTGCCGAAACAAGCCTTTCGGATGAATATGGTTTTAACAGATAATCCACGGCGTTCATTTCGAATGCATTAATTGCATATTGATTATGTGCCGTAATAAAAATCACCTCAGGGGTTTCATCAAGCAGTTCGAGCATCTCAAAACCATTAAGTTTAGGCATCTGGATGTCAAGAAAAACCAGGTCGGGTTTTAGTTCCTGAATGGCTTTGATCCCTTCAAACCCATTGCTGCATTCTCCTATCAGGGTAATTTCACCGATATCTTTTATGTAATTCTTGACCAGTTCGCGTGCCAGCTCTTCGTCATCTATTATCAAAGCTTTAATTTGATTGTCCATATTCTTTTATTTTTCAATTTAAAAGAAAAATACATTAATCTGAATTTTGCGGAAATGTAAAAATAACCTCAAAAATACCACCGGAATTAACGATTTTCAACAGACTATCGCTGTTATAAATCAGTTTCAACCGTCTTCGTATATTCTGAAGCCCAATGCCTTCGCCTTTGTTTACAATTAATTCTGAATCGTAATTATTCTTTATTGATAACCTTAGTACATCGTCGGTACACCAGCAGGAAAGCTCTACCAGCGATTCCTCGATATTCTCATAAACACCGTATTTTATAGCATTCTCAACCACAGGTTGCAGTATTAGCCAGGGCAGTTTTTTTGGAAGGCAGTTTTCACCAATGTTTTTCACAATATTCAGTTTGGCACCAAACCTTACCTTTTCTATGTCGAGATAACGGTTAATGTTGTTAATTTCCTGCTCGAGTGTCGTTAACTGTTCATCATCTTTTGACAGTGAATAACGCAAAAACTCCGAAAGTTTAATGATCATTTCACGGGCTTTTTCGGGGCTGATGATGGTAAGCGAGCTGATTGAATTCAGGCTGTTAAAGAGAAAATGAGGATTAATCTGCGATTTCAGCGAGCTCAGCTCAGAATCCTTTACCAGCGCTTTGAGTTCTCCTTCACTAATGGCCTTTTCCTTAAAATTCTGGTAATAAATAATAAGGTTATATAACAGAATAACAATAAAATAGTACATAAGCCCGGCAATCATCCTCCATGGGATAGAAGATTTAAGGTATAACAGGTATTCTTTGTTTGAGTGGAAAGTGCTGGCCAGAAATAAATAGATAATGCCAAAAGATAAACCGCTTGCTATAATGCATATAAGAATTTGCTGAAAAATTGAAAAAAGGATATTCGATTTTCGAAAACTGATATAAAAAACAGGAAACCAAAGGCTCAGCCCAAGGATGGCAACAAAAAAATTACCGACGAATGCCTCGGCAAGCGCTATTTCAATTCCAAAAGCATGATAAAATGTAAGGATAAACAGGTGGATGAACGCTATCAGCGCCCATATTCCCGAATAGAGGAAAAAATACGACCGGTTGCCATAAAGTGGGTTGTACACAGCTCAATTTTAAAAACTTTTAATTTCACCACCACCAAAAATTACCGTACCGTAAATAAGCAGCTCTTTCTCAGGGTTATGGCCGCTGTCAGGATGTACGATGCGTTTATCAACAAAACCACCGAAGATGGGTGTAATTTTTACTTTTACATCCCATTCATCAGGAATTATCAGTTCAAAACCACCAAAGATGGCGAATAGTTCCAGCGAGTTTTGTCCGCCGGCCAGTTTTGCTTTTGTAAAAATAAGTTTTTGTCCGCCAAAAATACTTGTCAGCTTTCCGCCCTGGAAATTTTGTGAATGAATTACCTTTTCACTTCCACCCATGATGGTTACTTCATCCAGCAAATCAACCGAGGCGTTGGCATAGGCGCGGCCATGCCGGCGATGGGCTTTATTATGGAATAATATTGACAACCCAATAATAATAAGCAGTGCCGACCAGAAAAGTTTCCAGAAATCTATCTGAAAATCCAGTATATCTTTGAAATAAAACAGACCACCCACCACAAGCAATACCACCCCAAAACCCTTATGTTCGCTTGAGATGACAGAGACCAGACCGATACCCATGAGCAGCACCTCCCATCTGAATATGTATCTTTTTATTTCAGGGGGAAAAATACCAAAATTACTTAGTAATAAGGCCAGTCCGGCGATTATAATAAGCACTCCTGCAAATATCCTTTTATCATATTGTTTTTGTACCATTTTACTTTCCTCCAATAAGTTCATTACCGAATCAAAAATACAAAGCAATATAATTTAAAAAAATAATAAATCGGTAAATATCAGCCCTAAATCGGTAAATTGCACTAATTTTAAATTTTTGGGCATTAACTGTATTATTTCAAATAGCAAGCTTTCATGAAATTCTTATCATTTTGTATTTCTGTTGTTTTTTTCCTGTCACTGTTTTTTTCCGGGTGTGAAAAAGACAATGCCGGTTTGATCTCGGGGGAACAGGAAACTGAGCTGGGCAGAAAAATTGACAGCATTATTACCGGTAATGGCTCTGAATACACTATTCTTGATACCGCAGTATTCAGATACGCTTATGCATTTCTTGATACTTTATCAGATGAAATCCTGAAATCAGGTTATATTTCGCGAAAAGGGTCTTTTATTTACCAGATAAGAATAATCGAAAATGACAGGTTGCACACCTTTGCTGCCCCCGGGGGATATCTCTATTTTTTTACCGGTTTATTGAAGTATATTGAAAACGGGGCACAATTTGCCGGTTTGTTGGCCCATATGATCGCCCATACAGACAGAAGGCACATTACCTTGAACGTTGAGCACAGGTTTGGTATTGACCCGTTACTGGAGATAATCTGGCACGATAATCAATCGCTGCTTTCTGAAGTTGCCGGCTATATTACAACTACCGAAAGTTATGGCAAATACAGCGCTGCCCAGGAATCGGAAGCTGACGAGTATGCTGTAAAATATACTTCCGGTACAGATTATGACCCACGCGGTATTGCAGATTTTTATGCCCGGTTAGCCCAATTAACCGGCGAAGGAATTGATTATAAAAATATCCATCCTGATTATGACAACCGGACAGAAAAAATCTATTCGGTCTGGGAAAGCCTTGAAAGTCCTGAAGGAAGCCTTTTTGAGAGAGAATATAATGTTTTCAGGCTATCGCTTCCCGGAAACTGAAACTAAAATGATAACCCTGCCCTGAAATCAAGGAAATCAGCCACCTGTCTGTGCGCTTTGATATTGATGCCCGTAAATACCTTTTTTGTAAGATAGTAGGTAAGCCCATATCGTTGGTATACCGGGTCTTTTCTTTGATAGGGTGAATAGAGGTAAACTCCCAACTGTTGATAAAAAATAAATCTTCCCAGTATTAACTCATGCCCAACCATTAGGGCAAAATATTTATGATCGGTATAACAACCGTCTATCACGAGGTTATTTTTTATAATCTCTTTTCTGTCAGCATAATCAAGTGTAAATTCTGTCGCAAGTGAAACAGCATTCTGCCTGGCAAATACATAACTGAAAGAGGTAAAAACCCCGGCCACCGGGTACCTTTCATGTCCTTTTACGGCAGTTTTTCCTGTGGCAAAGGCACCAACATCGAACCGCATCCTGTAATTTACCAGCCGGGTATTTTTATCTTTCGATCGTTGCACATAGGGCAGGGGATTAAAATTATAGTCAAGACCAATAGCCGCAACAGGAAAATTAATCCCAAGGTTCGGGTTTTTAATGCCCCCGTTTGAAATATGGTTAAAACTCGCCGTGAGTTTCAGTTTAATTTTCTCATTTACAACATAGTTTAAATTAATACCGGCATGAACAATAAAACTTATGGCTGAACTATAGAACAGGTTATCGGGATTTTCGACCGAATCGTAAACATGATTTAAATATACCGGGCCTGCGCCAAACCTTATGCTCGTGTGTAATCTTCTGTGGCTGCCCATTACAGGTTCAACATATGGATATAACGAAAATGCGCTTCCTAGCACCTGCGGGTTTGCAAAATTTGTATATTGAAAAGTGATACCGGTACGGGGGTAACAAAAACAGTATTGCCAACTCTTTTCCGACATCAGTTGCCAGGCTGCATCAACCTCAATACCCCATGGAAAAGTTTTGGTAAGTCCTTCAAGCTTACCTGAGTGTTTTACTACAAAACCGTATTGCGGCCTCAATCCTAAGAGAAACGAGCTGTTTTTTTCCTGCCCTTCTGCAAAGCTAAAAACAGAAATCATAAACAGTAAAAAAACAAGCTGGTTGTACCGCATAACCAATTCCCATCGTTCTTACAAAAATAGGTCTATATTTTGTTAAGTTAAATACAAAGATATAATCCTAAAGCGTTGAACGGATTATTCCCCCGTCAACCGCAAAGACCTGGCCGTTAACATAGCCCGAAAGTGGAGAAAGGAGCCATACAGCAAGGGTGGCAAAATCAGAAACATCACCTGTTTTTTTCATGGGCAAAGCCTGTTCCATCATTGATTTTGCAACATCAAAACTTATTCCTTCATTTTCTGCTTTTTTTCTAATAAGTCTTTCAACAGCGGCAGTTTGATGATAACCCGGTGCAAGTATATTAAATGTAACACCCCTGTCGGGAAACTCCTGCGACAATGTTTTAACCATACCCACCACCGCTAACCTCAATGAATTGCTGAGCACCAGGTTTTCGAGGGGTTGCTTCACCGCTGCGCTTTCAATAAATACCAACCTCCCGTAACCTCTTTTCAGTATCGCGGGAAGAAAGGTCTGTACCAGTTCTGCTTTCCACCTGAGAAGGTTATGATAAGCCTCGTCCCAATGATGAATGGTTGTTTCTTCAAACTTCATTGCCGGGGGGCCCCCGGCATTTACCAGTATCCCGTCGGGAACCCTGTTTACTAATAATTCACTTAACTTCGTCAGGGTATCCGACAGTGTAATATCTCCCTCAACAGCCTCAATATTTGAAGGATATTCCTTACGAAGTTTTTCAAGTCTTTCTTTTCCCCTTGCAACTGCTATTACCGAGGCTCCCTCAGAAACCAAAAGTTTTGTAATTGCAAGTCCAAAACCATTGGTCGCCCCGCAGACGACAAACAACAGGCTATTCAATTTTAAATCCATGACAGGTATTAATTATTTACAAATTATATTACAATCACAAAAATAATAAAACAGGGCATGCAACTTTTAGTTTTAGCGCATACCCTGTTGATGATATAAAGAATTATTGCTGCTTACTTCATGTATTGTAAGTTACTGGTGCCGGGTGCTTTCCATTACCATTACCATTTCTGTCCCTAAAAGTCTGTAACAGCTTAATCCACTTCATCTGCAGAATTGAAGTTAACCGGTACATCACAGGGACAATTACAAGTGTAAGGAATGTGGAAAATGTCAGTCCGAAAATGATGGTCCATGCGAGCGGCCCCCAGAATTTTGCCTGATCTCCGCCAATGTAGAAATCGGGGTCATAATTTTGTAGCAGACCTCCGAAATCGAAGTTCATACCTATGGCCATCGGTATTAAACCAAGCAGGGTGGTAATGGCAGTGAGCATTACCGGCCGTAGACGCGTCTTACCGGCCATTACCAGACATTCTATGGCAGCATCCACAGGTAATATTGCCTCCTCATCAAGTCCCAGCTCTTCGCGTTTTCGTGCCCTTAGCAACTGTGTATAGTCTACAAGCACAATCGCGTTATTCACAACAATTCCGGCAAGCGCGATGATACCAATACCGGTCATGATTATCACGAAAGGCATTTTAAAGGTCGCCAGGCCACCAATAACCCCAATGGTGCTAAAGAGAACACTCAACAGGATTATCCCGGTCCTGATTATTGAATTGAACTGTGTAACAAGGATCAGGAAAATCAATGACACTGCGATTAACAAAGCCCTCATCAGGAAACTGAAAGACTCGCCCTGATCTTCCTGCTCACCGGTGAATTCAAATTTATAACCCGGGGGCATGTCAAAATTTGACATCAGGTCCTTGATCTTCTGGTTAACCACCGTAGGATTATAACCTTCTATAACATTGGAATATAAAGTTACAACCCTGTCGAGGTCTTTTCTGCGGACAGAACTAAAGGTACTTGTAAAATCAAATTCTGCAACAGAGGCCAGTGGAATATGATTGGATACACCATTGTCATCATATTTAATTTTCAGGTTCTGTAATGCTGCAAGGTTATACCTGTATTCGTCCTTAAGCCTAATCATCACAGGATATTCATCTTCACCCACTTTGTAGTCGGTGGCATTAAATCCGTATATGGCTGTTCGTATATCATTTGCAATCTGAAAAGTAGATAATCCGAACCTCCGGGCCTTATCCCTGTCTATTTTCACAAGCAATTCAGGCTTATCGGTGCTGATGTTCATTTTTAATCCCTCAATGCCTTCAATACCGGAACTCTTGATAACAGACTGGATTGAATCTGACAGATATACCAGTTTATCAAAATCCTGCCCGATGATCTCCAAATTGATGGCTTTTCCCGTTGGCGGCCCCATGTTTTCTTTGGTCACTTCAATCTCAACCCCGGGATAGCGGCCTACTGTTTGTTCGGTTATTCCCCTCATTATTTTTGAAGTGTTTTTACCGTTACGCATGTCATAATCAACAAACGTAACTGTAATAAGCGCCTTTTGAGGCTGGGGTCCAGAACTGAAATCTTCAGGGTCGCCCTTACCAACAGTTGTAAGAATAGACTCTATAATATCCTTGTCAGTTTCGAGGTAATTTGTAATATCATTCTCGAGTTTGGTAACAAAGGTATCGGTGGTTTTAATATCGGTCCCGATGGGCAGTTCACAGATAATGTTGATATAATTCGGATCGTTATCGGGGAAAAACAATACCGGTGGTTGCCTGATCCCCCATAGCACAAGGGCAAAAATGAACAATCCGAAAGTACCAACAAAGAACCAGAGGGGATTTCTTTTTCTCAGCGCATACCTTAAAGTTCTTTCATAAAATTTTTCAATCCGGGGCAAGAAATTATCCTGGAACCAGAGCTGCGCCCGGTGAAAAAACGCG
>JAFGPL010000046.1 GCA_016936215.1 Bacteroidales bacterium | reverse complement strand
TGCACATACTGAACCTTCCTGTAATTCATTTGATTGAAAGATGTTTCGAAGATGTTTTGTTACAACACTGCGTTCAACGCCAAACAAATCGGCAATTTTTTGCCGGGTTAGCCAAATGGTTTCATTTTGTAATAATACTTCCACTTTAACCTTTTGGTTCGGAGTGGTATAGAGAATGATTTCGTTGAACCTATCTTTAGGGTCAATTTTTTGTTTTTTCATTAAAGAAAGTATTAAAATCCATCAATTATTTCTGGTTTTAGATTTTCCAATTCATTAATCGTAAAACTTCCATCAGGATTAACCTTTAAAGAATTATGTACTTTGGCCGATGAATATTTACCAGCTTTACAACCATGGTCCCACCAAAAAACTTTTAAAACTTCCATGCTGCCGGCAGGGCGGGCAGATGATTCATCGTTTTCAAACAGCTTGGGTAAAACCGTTTTTATGGCTTCGGCATCTTTGTTTGAAAAACCTGTTTTTTCGGCCAGTTGGGGGTTTATACTGCCATAAAATACGTACACAGCTTTGTCAACACGATGTTTCATGCCCATGGTATCTGAACTCTTTTTTCCATCGGTTGTGGTTTCTGTATTTACACTCTTAGTGATTTGAAGGCTTTCGGGACGGATGGGTTCAATACTAAATGCTGATTGAATTGTAACCGGCCCGCGAACGGGAATAGATATTCCAGTATCACCACCAGTATCACTCTTATCTTCGTCTTTACTTTTTTTGGTTTCTTTGGCTTTAAATGGAAACACTTGCCCGAAAGCTCGTACATCATACCATTGTTTACATGCACTCTCCAATGTCAAATTATCCTTGAGTGCTTTGTCAGCCCTGTCTTTTAGGCTTTTTGCATCATCAACTTTACGTTCATCACTTTGTACATAAATGGAATACTTATAATTACCGTTATCATCTTTTGCTTCCATAAGACGGTCACGGATTTTGCGCTTGATGCATACATCACTCATTTCCCCATATCCGTCGTAATCCATCCGGGGACGGTTTCCATTGAGGGGATCACCATTGGGGTTTGCTTTTGTAGCGCGCAGTATTACTGCAAAATCAATTTTATTTTCTAATGTTGCCATAGTGTATAAATTATTAAGAATTAATTGTTGTTACTTCTTCAATTGTTTTTTTTGCTTTTAGTTCAAATCTTTGACAATGATAACCAAGTAAATATGCCCCGGAAAGCCTGTTGTCGTTTTCAAAATCACCTGGTAAAAACATTGTATGAATCTCATCCATAAGATTTTTCATGTTCACAAGAAATCCCGGACGATTAGCATTTAACCTTGACTTATATGGTACAAGTGAAGATTCTATGGTTCTCCAGGTGGAGTATGGAAAATCGGCAAAACGTTGCATTAATCGGGCAGCAGTTGTTTCACGAGGTTCCTTTGCCACATTCAGGGCAATTTCTTCAAGATGTTCGGCAACGGCCAAAAGCCGGCCAAACAAATAGTCCCTGTCGGTACGTTGTTTTTCTAAAGCCATGATTTTTTGAATTTTATTGTTATTGTTTTTTCTAATTAGTTGACAACTATATAGCGCACAGGCTACACTAAGAGTTCTTTCCCATTCCCAATGGTCAATACCAATTTTGTTCGAAGCTCTTTTTATAGCCATATTCACCAAGTCTTCAGGAACTTGCCTTCCATCTATTATACACGGCAAAAGCCTTTCAGTGGTCGATTTTTTAAGTTTATCATCCAGTCTTTTCCCAAAACATGACTCAGCAATAACCCGCGGGGCAGGGGCATACACAATATGACCCGAATGTTTTTTCTTTTTTTCCTTCGGATCCTGAATAAATTCATAAAAATGCCACGCCATATCTGAATGCCATTTTTCAACCCTGTCGAGAAACTCAGAACCAGCCAGTTCGCGATAGTATGTTATAGAGATACGACCTTGGTTAGCCGAGTCCAGTCCCATCACCACTATCTTCTTTGCATCGGTTAACGAAGCCCTGTACCCTGCAATTTTCTTTGATAATTTTTGGGCAAAAGTCTGACCGGCATCGTGTGGTGAATGGGTATTTAGTTCAGCAATTTTCTCTTCATCGCTATCGCCAAACAAAGTGTTTGTATCAGAAAATTCGTTTGGTTTTTCTTCGCCGGTTACTGACCAGGAAACAATAACCTGGTCGCCGTTTCTGTAACTCTGTTTTTCGATAAGCCAGCCTAAAACCCTGTGAACCTTCTGGGACACCTCGGCGCTGATGGTAGCAGATTGAATGGCAATTTCTGATTTCTTTCCATCAATCAATACCTCATTTGTTGTAAACCTTCCACGAAAGGTAAACCCGGATTTGTCATTAGAAGATATAAGTTTTGCCCCATCGCCACCATGACGAATACGTTTAGGATGATTAAGGGCAAGAACCATTTTTTCTCCTCTAACCATGCATAAGCCTTTAAGCGATTCTTGACCTTCATAAAAGTCTTGCCAGCTTTTATACAATGATTTACATTTCCACGTACGTGTTTCATTCTCTCCGGGTATTTCCACACACCAGCGAACAAATAAATCAGCCGGATCTTCGTCTATGCTTAGAATGTTACCCTCATACAATCGTAAATCTTCAATCAAACATCGTTTTTGTGTATAAGTGTAAATTGCCTTTACCATTGGATGCGAAAATTCAGATTCTGACCATTGTTCCAATATTTGAATATATTTATCGAAATACGAAGTCTTTGAGCCTTTATAGTCGCCTGCGACAAACTGGATTTTATCACATAAAGGGTGGGCAGGCGGATTCATTGTCCTTGCAGCCTCAGATTTTTCTGTACACGGAATAATGGTGTTTTTTAACTTATCTAATTTTGCACCTATGAAATTTCCATTTCCATCTATCCTAATTTCAATATGCGTATTGTTTCTCATGTGATAAGGAGGAGTCGGCCCATCGTCAACATTACTGCAATAATCATACGTTCTATACAATTCTTCTATCCAGCTCATAACGCGCCGTCCTCCCCGCCGGTTTGAAGGATTAATTCTTTAAATTCAGTTTCAACAACTTTTAAGTTGATGCCTTCTCCAAACTTTTTGGCTTTCATGGGGCGTACCTCTTTAATTATGTTGGTTTTATCATCGGTGCGGGTAAAATCAATTACCCCGTTTTTCATCACCGGACGCCAAAACCGGGTAATTAGTTTGTCTTCTCCGGTTTCATCGGGGTAACCAAAGCTGTGGAACATTAACCCATAACTGACTTCTTCTATATCGTCGTATTGACCTTTCCCTTCTCCAAATTGGCAAGGTTCGGCATAGCCCTGACAATCGCGGGTGCCGAGGAAAATATCCTGTCGGCCACCGCGATCGAGCATACGCTGCGCTATCTGGAAATGCTTGCCATCAATACGGTCATTTGTCAGTTTGGGACGGTACATGTTCCACTCAAAATGAGCTAAAACCTGGTATTCAACATCAACTAAGTAAGTGTAAATAGCCAAGTCATTAAATGCTTTTTGCTTTTTACCTGGTTCTTTCTCACTTGGATAAATACCACCTTCATTTAATGGTTTAGTCCCTTTTGTTTGTGTCCGTATTGGTTTCATAATGCGCACTTTATCAATGTGCCATACCAGGGTGGGTTTCCAGTAAATAGATTTTGCCACTCCTTTGAGCGCCTCGTAAGTGGGGATATGGTACGAACATCGTTCGCCCCCCATTTTAGTTATGGGGTCGGTAAATAGGGCGTACCTGCCCCACACTTTAAACTGAATGCTGTTTTTTGGTGTATCCATATTAATCACTTATTAAGGTTTCGTATTCTGTTTTAATTTCGGTGTCTAAGCCAAATTGTGGGTGGTAATAGCGGGGATCGGCCAATACCAATACGCCAATTTCAGGAACTTCGCGAATTGCCTTTTGTTCTGCAAGTTTTTTAATCACATTTGGGAAAACGTTAACTGTATATTTCTGGGCATCTCTTAAAAGCTTGTACTGTTGTTCCACAGCAAATTGCGAGAATAATCCGGCAACAATTTTTTGTCCTTTGTCGGAATAAGGCACCACAATACCCTGTGTGGGGGCATCAATGGCTTTGAAACTTTCACCTGCTTTATTAAAAGCCTGCCTAAAAAAGATTTTAGGTTCCTGATCGTTTATCCGCTTGTATTCGCTAACCGAAAAGGAGTTTACACTCAACAGGTTCAGTAAATTATCATCACGCCCAACATCAACAGAATATGACATTTCCCCAGCCCTGTTATAAAAATAATATTGAAAATACCGTTCCATTATTGAGGGATGGATCAGGTCATCGGGCAAGTTTGCCTGTGGATTATTCAACTCGTTTAAAATACGGTTGCTGATATCCCTTCCAATTTTAATGTCGTGCAAAGTATCAATATTCTCGTCTTTTGGATTTACTACAAACACTTTTCCACTAGCTCTTTTACCGTTTCTATTGCACCGTCCTGCTGCCTGTACAATTGAGTCAATACCTGCAACAAAGCGGATTACCGACCCAAAATCTACATCAACCCCGGCTTCGATTAATTGTGTGCTCACACAAATTAATGTTTCGTCAGATTCAAGCATCCTGCGAATTTGATTGAGTTTTTCCATGCGGTGAGCCGGGCACATACTGGTACTCAAATGAAAAACCTGATTATCAGTATAATTGGAAAGTGCTTCATATATCTCGCGTGCATTTTTCTTTGTGTTCACAATTATGAGGCAACTCAAGCTTTCACCGACCTGTTCGATGGCTAATTGGGCAATCTCCTGATTTTCCCATCCGGTCGGTTTGATTTTGTTTATGACCTCAACCCTTTTTAATTTATCGAAAAGTTTTGCTACATCGGGCATAATTTCATTTTTCTCAGAAAACCTGATGCAACCTTTTTCTTCATTTACTTTATTTAACAGCGGTTGCGTGGCCGTGCATAAAACCACACTTGATCGGCAATGGTTGGTTAAAAAGTTAATGGCATTACAAAACAAATGGGTGGTTTTAATGGGCAATGTTTGTATTTCGTCAAAAACAATTACCGAACGGGTCAATTGGTGCATACGCCTTGCACTACGGGTTCCCCCGCTAAAGAGTGTTTCCAAAAACTGTACACTTGTGGTATAAATGATGGGTGCATCCCAATTTTCTGAAAGAATTTTAGTTCTCCAGCTTTGTAATTCAGGCAAGAGGTTCGAATGATGTTCCAATACAATTTTGCCCTTATCTCTCTTGTCAAGTTCTAAAATATCGCGCACAACACGGGCATTTTGGTCAATAATCGAGGTATAGGGTATTACAAAAATAATTCGGTCAAGCTGGTGTTTTTTTACATGGTGCAAAGCAAACCGAAGGCTGGATAAAGTTTTTCCCCCTCCGGTCGGAACGGTAAGTGTAAAAACCCCTGTTTCATCACAAGCCCTTGTTAAGCAAGCATCAGATATTTTTTTCCTGATACCATCTATCGGGCTTTTATCCGGTTTATTTTCAAAATCATGCAATTTTCTTTCTAATCGGTCAATTAACACGTCCCATCCAACAAAATTACCATCTTGGCGCAGCCTTGCATGTTTGGGGTTCTCGAAGTTTGCCGTATCTGTGCGGTCAGCATCAATAAGGCAACTGAATAGCATACGGGCAGCCAGGCCTGCATGAAACCTTTTAAGAATATCATTGCTATTATTATGGTTTATTAATTTCAACAAACCAACAAGCTCGTTAACAAGTTCACCATCAGCAAGCAAGTTGTCAATTCTTTTAAGTAACCCATCTTCTACTTTGCCTGTTATCTCGGTTAAATGACATCTTTCATCAGGTTTGTCCATTCGTTTCTCAAAGGTATTTTCGCCTTCAATTGTCAGACAATCAATTAAACCTGAATGATGAGAGGCTATACACAAAGCGAGTAATTGAAATATTGCTTGTTTCTGAGGAGTGTCGTTTTTTACTATGTTCCAAATTAATTTTGCACCGGCAGTTGAATGGTCAATTTTCCCTTTTAATCCGGCTGCATCCACATAATCGTCCGCATCCTGATCAATTATACCAGTAGCAGAAGCAATATATTTTTGGAAAGCCTCACTATATTTGCCAAAATCATGTAACAAACCGATTAATTCACCGGCTTTTGATAATCCGATTTTTGAAGCATAATCAGATGCGTTTTTTGCCACTTGTTCAAGGTGGCTTTTTAATGACTGGATATCTTTGGTATCGTTTTGTTGACGTATATGGGCAATATATTCTTTCATAAAATAGTAAGTTCTATTTTTAGATATTATATGCCACCATCACCCATGCAACATATAATAAATGTTTTTTAAGGTTGTGCCCTTTGTCGGGCAGGTTTTTCGAATGTGCCAGGTATTCCATTTTTAGTGCGTTTTGGATTAAATGGCCTAAACTTATGTATAAATCTATAAAAATTTATACAAATAGGTTATGCCAATCGCGAAGTAATTATAAAATATTTATCAACAATGTTTTGCTAATCAACCTGTCCAGGTTTGTTTGTGGAGTTTTTAGCCATACTCAACGATATGTTTTAAGGTATGAATAATGACCTCTACGGCATTAGCTTTTCAGAAATTTATCAATCATTAATGTAGATTAATTTAGCTACAAGCCACAGGCCACGGGCCACGAGTGAATACCGGCACATGGAAGGAACTGAATCCCGGAATCCGCAACCCGAAACCCTTTTCTCTTTCCCTAAAGGCCAATAGGCCTAAAGCCTATGGCCTAACGCCTAAAGGCCTAAAGCCTATCGCCTAAGGTCTTCCTTCCCCCCTCTCACTCCTCAATGCTAACCAGTGTCTCAGAGTGGCTTTCTTCCAGAACGCCGATTTCTGCAAAACCGTTTTTGCGGGCATAGTCGTTAAATTCATGGCTGTCAGGATCGGCAGCGATAACCAGCCCGCCGCTGGTCTGCGGGTCGGCTAAGATAAGTTTTGTGTAATCGGTAAGGCCGGTCACTTTATTTCCGTAGCTTTTTAGGTTGCGGTAAGTCCCGCCGGGGATACATTGTTTTTCGATGTAGTAATCTATGTTTTTTAGTTTTGGTACAGCCTTGTAGCTGAGCCGGGCAGACAGACCGCTTCCTTCGCACATTTCAAGCAGGTGGCCGAGCAGCCCGAAACCTGTAACATCGGTCATTGCTTTTACCTGGGGCATTGTGCCCAATAAAGCGCCTTCCTGGTTGAGCTTAGTCATCTGGTTTACCGCTGTTTCATGGTCTTGTTGTTCAAGCAGCTTTTTTTTCGAGGCTGTACTCAGGATGCCGATGCCCAGGGGTTTGGTGAGGAAAAGCTTACACCCGGCTTTGGCTGTGTTGTTTTGTTTCAGGTGGGTTGTTTTTACCATCCCTGTAACAGCGAGGCCGAAAACAGGGTCGGTAATATCAATGCTGTGCCCGCCGGCAAGCGGTATGCCTGCTTCTTTGCATATTGCCGAAGCGCCTTCTATAACAGCGCCCGCCATATCGGCCGGAAGTTTTGACAGGGGCCAGCCCAGTATTGAAATGGCCATTAACGGGTTACCCCCCATGGCGTATATATCGCTGATGGCATTGGCAGCAGCAATTCTTCCAAAATCGTAAGGATCGTCAACAATGGGGGTGAAAAAATCGGTGGTGCTGATCACGGCCTGCCCGTTGCCAAGGTCGTAAACCGCCGCATCATCGCGCGATTCGCAGCCCACGAGCAGGTTGCCGAAATACGAGTTGTCCGGTATATTTTTGATTATTTCACGTAAATCGGCAGGTGATATTTTACAGCCGCATCCTGCCCCCGGGCTGAATTCTGTTAGCTTTAATCCTGTTTGCAGCATATGGATATTGTTTTAAATACTATTATAAATTTTTTCACTATTGTCCGGAAAAAAATTTATTTTTTAAATGTGCTCAAGCCGCACGGGCTTTTACTTTTTTTCTGCAGCAAAAAAAAGTAAACAAAAAATGCCGCCGCTGACGTGAAAATTGCTAAAAATCACCTCATTTCACTAAAACCAGCGAACTCGCCTCCTATCGTCGGCTCAAACAGCGCTGGTTTTTTAACGTTCCATTCAGTGATTTTTTTAACGCATTTTCCCGAAGGCGGAAAACAACCCCGGTAAACATTAGCAGGCTTTATAAATCCCAGAAACATTAATAAATCTTTCATATTTATTTAATTTTTATCGGACACTAATGAAATTTTTTTTCAGGTTTTTTCCTGATACCATTGATGTTTGATTTGAATATAAGTTTAATAATCATATGTTTCGTGTCAGGTCTATGATCTGCGCGGCGATTTCTTCATAATCCTGGTCGGTCACCACGATTTCGATTCTTTCACCGTTGTGCCTTTCTTCCATGCTGCGGGTATACAATTTGTCATAATATATAAGTGAAATATCAACAGCCTGTTCCATTTTATCGTTTTCAATATAATTTATCACCTGTTTTGTTTTTTCAGTGCCCACTCTTTTTTCAATTCTTTTAATACAGTTTATAAGCAGGTTTTTATCCGTGCGGGTATATTCATTTACGAGGTGTTCTACCCTCTTTTCTTTAGGTACGACCAGGTTTACGAACAATGCTGCCGACATTTGCCTGTAAAGCGGTTGCGGCAGGAATACCTTTCCAATGGCGATACTTTCATCTTCGATATAAATCTTTTTATCATTACCGAAGCGGTTTAACAGCTTATGCAGGTTGTTTTCAAATTGTTCGGTGGTTGGCTGGTTGGGCATGCTTATTCCGCCGAATGCCGATCCTTTATGGTTTGCCATACGTTCGAGATGTACAACCTGCATGTTTTGGTTTTCAAGTTTTTCCAAAACCCTGGTTTTGCCCGATCCGGTCATTCCTCCTATAACAACCAGGTTAAGGGGTTGCAAAAAAGAAGATAATACATGCTTTCGGTAACTTTTATACCCACCTTCAAGGGTTTGTGCTTTTATGCCAATGGTATTCATTAACCAGGCCATGCTGTTGCTGCGCATGCCCCCGCGCCAGCAATGCACCAGCATTTCACCCCCCGGTGCGATGCCCTGTGCAAGTTCTGCAAAGGTTTTCATCTTTGGTCCGACGATTTCCAGCCCTTTTTTCACTGCTTCTGATGAACCCTGCCGGTGATAAAGCGTGCCGATCAATGCACGCTCGTCGTTGTTGAACAAAGGCAGGTTAAAAGCGCCGGGGATGTGGCCGTGCTCAAATTCAGCAGGGGAGCGCACATCGGTCACAGGCAAAGACAAGCTTTTTTCAAGAAAAGGGACAATATTAAGGCCGGATGCAATCATGAAATAATTACAGAAAGGCGCAAAGTTATTAAATAAATCGTAACGGTGATTTTTATAGTCCGGTGGGCATGGTGAAATAGAATATGTTGCCATGGGGTTGGTTTGGTTCCACCCATACCTTGCCGTTGTGCGCATCGGCAATACGCTTGACAATGGCCAGTCCCAGCCCGAAGCCTTCATATTTCTGATGGTTGAGCCTTACAAAGCGTTCAAAAATAAGCTGTCTTTTTTCTTCGGGAATGGTCTCGCCAAAGTCGGTTACGCTTACCACCAGGTTCTTTTTTTTAATAGAGGCGTTAATAATTACGTGTTTGCCTTCTATGCCATATTTTATGGCATTGCTGATGTAATTTTTAATGATTTCTGATACAATAGAATTGGCTTTAAAAGGAAGTTTTCCGACAGGTTTGTATTCCAATTGCATATAACTCGTGTTGCCCGATGGGAAAAAATCCTGTATGGATTCCCTGATTATCTGGTCCATATCCAGGGTTTCCATAATAATTTTTTGCCCGTAGCTTAGTTTGGCCAGCGTTGATGTATTGTCAATAACTTTAAGCAGCGATTCTGAAGCTGTGAAAATGCCGTCGTAGATTTCATTTTCGGGTTCCCTGTTTTTTAACAGGTCGGCAAAGCCAAAGATTACCCCTGCGGTATTTCTCAGGTCGTGCGACATTACATCGAGCAGCAGGTCTTTAAGGTTATTGGTTTCTGTTAATTGCTCCGATTGTTCCCGAAACCTGATCTCCGATTTTTTGATTTCTTCCTGGGCTTTTTTTCTTTCAATGGCATACAATACCGAACGTTTTAAAAGCACCTCGTTTACTTCGCCTTTCACAAGATAATCCTGTGCGCCGCTTTGAACTGCCCGGTTTCCCAGTTCTTCATCCGATAATCCGGTAAGGACAATGATAGGGATATTTGGCGCCATGCTGTTTACCACCGTAAAGGTTTCAAATCCCCGGCTGTCGGGTAACCCCAGGTCAACAAGGATAATATTGTATTTATTGTCTTTGAGCTTATTGTTGCATTCATCCAGTCTTTCCACGCAGTCTATTTTAAACCCGGTATTTTTATTCCCCTGCAACATCTCTTTTATCAGAAAGGCATCTGCCGGTTCATCTTCAATCAGTAATATTTGTATCAGGTTATCCATATATTGAATATTTTGAGAAAGATATATTATTATTTTGAAAAAGTATCAAATCATTTTTCATACTGAATCCCGATGCATCGGGATTCACTATTTTTATTCTTGAAATATAGATGTTTCGTCATGATGAACCGGGGCTAAACATGTCAAAGAATGTTTAACTTAACACTAGTGTTATGTTAACTTAATTACGTTCTGCGTCATGCTTAATTTATTTCGGAATTTTATGAGATGCTGAAATAAATTCAGCATGACTTACTGTTAGTTTAGAGATAACATATCACTAGTGTTGTTTATTTAATCCTAAGTGTAAATTTAAACGCCGATCCTTTACCCGGGGCCGACTTTACTTTGATCTGCCCGCCATGCCTTTCCACAATTTTCTTGCAAATCGCCAGTCCGATCCCTGTGCCGGGATACTCTGTGCGCGTATGCAACCTCTGGAAGATGACGAATATCCTGTCGGCATATTTCATCTCCATGCCTATACCGTTATCCCTGACTTTAAACTGCCAGAACCTCGGTTTTTCTTTAACTTCAATTGAAATAACAGGGTCGGACTCTTTTTTCCTGAATTTGATGGCATTGCTCAAAAGATTTTGAAAAAGCTGTACTATTTGAGAGCTGTCAACCAGCATGGTAGGCATTTCGCCATATTCAATGGTTGCATTGTTTTCTTTAATCTGTAAGTCAATGTTCTCTAGCGCTTTTCTGATACATTCGCCGATGTCTGTCATTTCAAAAGCTTTACCCTTGGTGGTGATCCTCGACAGTGACAGCAGGTCGCTGATAAGCTTCTGCATACGGGCTGTACCATCAATAATGTAATTGATGTATTTGTCTGCGGTTTCATCAATCTGGCTTTTAAACCTGTTAGCAAACAATTCGGTAAAGCTCTTAATGTTCCTGAGGGGCTCCTGCAGATCGTGTGAGGCGACGTAAGCGAACTCTTCGAGGTCACGGTTTGAGCGTTCAAGCTCCTGCATCATCCTGTTCAGGTCATCTTCCGATTGTTTCTGGCTGGTGATATCCCTGGCTACGGCAAAAGTCATATCCAGTTCCGGTATTGGCTTTGAATTCCAGTCGAGCCAGATAATATGGCCGTCTTTACAACGATAGCGGTTTTGAAAATTAATCACCGTTTTTCCTTTTCGTAACTCTTCAGTGATAACATCAAGCGTTTTCTGCTTGTCTTCTTCAATAATGAAATCAATATAAGGCCGCGATTTCAATTCTTTGTCTGAATATCCCAGCAGTTCGTTGAAGGCTGGGTTCATTTTAAGAAAATATCCTTCAAGGCTGGCAATGCAAATCAGATCGGAAGAAAGGTTGAACAATGTTTCGAATTCCTCTTCGGTCTGTTTCGAAGCTGTTATGTCAAGTACCACGCCGTTGATAAATTCAGGCAGGTTGTTTTCATCAAACTGGGTATGAACGACATCGTGAACCCACCTTACCTCACCGTTTTTTCTGATAATCCTGTATTTTCTTTCAGCAGTATATCCGGGGGTTAGAAAGACTTCTGACGGGTATTTGTTAATAATACTTTTTAAATCCTGTGGATGTACGATATCGAACCAGTCAGGGTTTTGTGCCAGAAAATCCTGTTCGGTATACCCTGTAAGGTTTTCAACAGAGCCGTGAAAGAACACAGGGCTCCAATCGGGTTTGAGCCTGAAGGCGATACCCTGGAAATTCTGGACAAAAGAACGGTAAAGCTCTTCACTCTCTTTCAACGCTTTTTCTGCCCTGTTTTTTTTCAGTATGCCCCACATACTGTTCATGAAAAGCGAGAACTGGCGTACATCACCTTCGTTATATGGTTCCTGTTTGTTGCCAACACCTGCAATGGCCACAATTTTCTTCCCGTCGAATACAGGAACGCTCATGTGACGTTCGAGATGAATGTGCCCTTCTGGATATCCTTTTCTGTCGGGTATATTCGGGTAATCGTTGTGGATAACCGGTCTTCTTTTATGAAATGACTCAACCCAAATACCGGCCTTTTCTATCGGGTAATGGCTGTCTTTGGCAGCATCGCATGTTTTTAACGTCTCTGTTGACCATGTGTTCAGTTTTATTGTTTTCTGGTCTTCGTTGATAAAATGCAGGTAACCCACTTTGCTCGAGGTAATTTTTACTGCTTCGTCAAGTGCAAAACCGGAAATTTCTTCATCGGTATTACCTTTGAACTCATAAAGCCTGAGCAGGCTTTCAAGGCGCTCTTCGTTAAGCCTCAGTTCAGCCGCTGCCTGCTTCATATCGGTAATATCTATAAGCATCCCTGAAATTACATTGTCTTTTAGTATGCCATTGACAATAACATGCACAATCCTTTCATTCTTTGTCAAAAGTCGTACTTCAAAGTTTTCGATTTTGCCTTTGTTGATCTTTAACTCTTTCAGAAGTCTTTCCCTGTCGGAAGGATGGGCATACCTGAAAAGAATATTTGCATTGGATAGGTTTAACTGTGTACCGTACTCAAACATTCTGGCAGCAGCCTGGTTGACATATAAAATATCCCCGTCAAGGGAAGTCTGGTAAACACCAACCAACGCATTGTCAACAAGATTACGGTAATTTTCTTCACTAACCTGCAGTTCCTGTATAAGCTGATGCTGCTGCGTTATATCGTCTAAAACTGTGAAAAGCCTTGAAATACGGTTGGATTCGACATCGAACTGCGGATAGGTGCTTACAAGCAGCAATTTGTTTTTTGATGTGGCAGTATTTTTTATACCAACCATTACATCTTTAACCTCTTTACCTTCTGAAATAGCCTGCATGCAAGGGTGGTCTTTGTTGTGAAGTTTTTCTCCATTAAAATTTCTATTATTCCATAAAGGATCGGTGAGGGTCATTCCAATCAGTTCGTTAGAAGGCAGTCCTAATATTTTTTCTGCGGCCGGGTTGGCATCGAATATCTTTCCTTCGCTATCCTGGAAGACCACGCCCCTTTTCATTGAATGATAAAGGGTTTTGTATTGGTTTTCAATATTTTTAATGTCTTCTTCGAGCTGTTCAATATAATTCAGCCTGAGGATATGACCTGTAATTCCTGCCGCTGTTTCAAGGTGGCCAAAGTCATTGTCTGTCCAATCGTCCTTATCTTCAGAGGCAAATAAGATATATCCTTTTACTGCAAGGTTTGTGCCTATGGCCCTTATTAACAGTGAAGTTATTTTAACTCCTAAAAATGCGGATAAATGCTTAAGTTGTTGATGATGATGCTGTGACAGGTGGATTGTCCTATTGTTTTCCTTTACCATGCCCGTAAGAAGGTCACTTAGTGCGAAACCATTTAATTTATTGTCTTTTAACCTTGTTTCAGTTTTTTGGGGTGAAATGATGTTCCAGTTTCCAGTATTTTCTAAAAGCAAAAAATACAAATGCCTTTCAGGGCATTCACTCGTGAACAGCTTCAATATCAAGGTTATTATTTCATCTGCCTTACTGCCGGAAATGATCATTGAATTCAACATAGACAGAATTTGAAGCGTGCCGGTAAGGGCAGGTTTTTCAAAAGGCAGTTCCGCGTTTATTGCGCCAGCACTTCCTTCACCGCTAATTATCCGTTGATTTTTTAAAGCTGCCATAGTCAAACCTGAACAGGTTATTTAAATTTAATCATTTCTGATGGAATTGTTTAGCATAAATAATGATATTTATTGACCAAACCTGTTAAAAAAAGTTTTTTAACATCCCTCAAATTCACTGGTTAATGCTAAAACACTATATACAGGAATATTTTTTTGTTATTACAAGTGCCTTCCTGCTGCTGTCAGGAAACAATGAATTTCCTGTATAGGTGCAGACTTTTACCCGTTCTATTGGGATGCTGAATTTAAAATAAGAATTTAAAAAGCCTTTCATTTTGAATTGCAGATAAGAAAAGCCTTGGCACGCCAGTTTGTTCTCCTGTTTATTCAACATACAGGACAAGCCCCTTAAGGTACTCACCTTCGGGATGGTAAATGCTTACCGGGTGATCGGCGGGCTGTGTCAGCTGATGAAGGATTTTAACTTTTCTTCCTGTGTTGGCTGCTGCTGCAAAAACCGATTTTCTGAAGTTTTCTTTTGAAACCACCTGTGAGCAGGAAAAAGTGAAAAGGATACCCCTTTGTTCAATCATTTCAAAGGCTTTTATATTTAACCTTTTGTAACCCTGTAGCGCGTTGTCAAGCACATTCAGATGCTTTGCAAATGCCGGGGGGTCCAGTATGATCAGGTCATATTTTTCTTTTGTCGCAGCAAGGTAACCTGAAGCATCGGCAACGAAAGACTGATGATTGTTAGCGTTATTAAAATTTTGCTGAATGTTTTTATCTGTCATAGCAATTGCCGGGGCAGACGAATCAACAGAATGCACCAGCGTGGCACCGCCCTTCATGGCATAGGCAGAAAAGCCCCCTGTATAACAGAACATGTTAAGTACCTTACGGTTTTTAGCATAAGTACCCAGCAGCGTTCTGTTTTCCCTCTGGTCAATAAAGAAACCGGTCTTCTGGCCTTCGCGCCAGTCAACAAAAAAGCGGATACCGTTCTCGCTCACAGTATCAATCTCCCCGTCGCCATAGAGGTATTCATTCCTGACTTCTATTTTTGCCTTAAAAGGCATGGTATTGAGGCTCTTGTCGTAAATGCCCTTCAACCGGTTGCCATATATATCTTTCAGGATACCGGCAATCTCTTCGCGTATCCTGTACATACCGACAGTGTGTATTTGCATTACAGCCACGCCATTGTAGTAATCTATGATGAGCCCCGGCATCGCATCGCCTTCAGCATTTACCAGCCTGTAAACATTTGTACCGGGGTTTTCGGTCAGCCCTAATGATTCACGCAATTGGTAAGCTTCTGTTAATCGCTGCTTCCAGAAATCGTATCCTGGGTGTATGTTATCAAAAGAAAAAATCCTCACGGCAATTGAACCAATCTGGTAGTGTCCTGTGGCAAGAAATTCACCTTTGTTCGTAAAAACTTTTACAATATCGCCTTCTGCGGGTTGGCCCTCAACCTGCTTAATGGCGCCGGAAAAAATCCAGGGGTGGTAACGCCTCACCGACTGCTCCTTGCCCGATTTAAGAATGATCTTTGTAAACCGCTCCATCTGAATGGTTTGTTAATGTTTTGTAGATTTTATAACAGGTCCAGGCATCAGTGGCGGCGTATATCTGCTGGTCTTCACTTAAAGAATCACTTTCCCAGTTGGAGGTTTGCTGCCGCTTTGAAATCCTGAAACCGAGAATATTGGCGGTGAGCTTTTTCAACCCGTTGTCGAGGATATTATAATCCTTAACAAAGCTTTGCAGGTCAATGAACCCCTTAGGTTCGAAATGCCTGAGTTTTTTAAGCGATTTAAGGTCATCGCGGATGGCAAGGCCTATTTTTCTGATGTTTTCATTTTCAAATAATCTTACCAGGCATGGGGCAAACCCTGTTTTATTCAACCTTACAAGAAAAGCATCGTTTTCGGTGGCAAGCTGAAGGAGCGCTACTTTGTGGGTTTTACCTTTTCTGAAAGACGGGCGGGTTTCTGTGTCAAAACCAATCACCCCCGTGCCATTTATATGCCGTTCAAGTAATATAAACTGGGCAGCACATTCTATCAGATGAATACGGCCCTGGAAATGGTCTCTCGGGAGGTTTTTGATTTCCTCTTCAGAAATCTTGTCCCTGAATGGCAGAGCGCTATTATTATCAGACAAATGCTGCATCGCCGTCCCCTTCCATAAAATAGTGATGTTCTGAAATACCGGAATTTGCCACAAGATGTTTCGCGGCCAAGATGCGGAAATTCATAATTTTCTTGTAAATAAACGGTGTTGACAATGCAGAAAATTGTTGAGCCAGCAACGGATGAAAAGTCGTGAAAGTCTTAATCCCGGGAGATAAAACATGTGCGAAAATGGTATTTATTACCGGCAACAGGTCTTTTTCATCAAAAAACAGGTATGGTATTTTCAAATGGCCGTCCCTTTGTGTAAGGATAAGAAATGCAATAAGTTTTTTATTGCTGTTGTAGAGCTTTATATACAGTTGCCTGAAATCATTTTTTGCAGTAGAAAAAATGTACCGGCCACTGTTCCGGTCACCGAAAGGGGTGTTGAGAATCCACGGATATTGCATAAGCCACTGCAGGTTGTCCTTGTTTTTTTGGGCTATATGATTGGCACTCAGTGACCTGATTAAATCAAGTGCTTCATCATCAATATAATTCACATATTCAAAATCTGATTTGCCGGCTGCATATTTCGATTTCCACCTGTACAGCCTTATTTCATTGGGAATGTTTAACAGGGCATCGGTAAACTTTAACAGCCATAATACTTTTTTGAGAACAGGTTTTTTTTCAGGTAAAATGCCAGACAGGTTAAAACGCAAATAGCCCCTTACACCGGGCAGATTTTTAAACCCGGTAAAAAGCCCTGTTTTGTCGTAGGCCCGTTTGGCAATTGGAATAAAATTCGTGATCAGAAGGTTACCTTTCCATACTTCATGAGCATGGGTAAGCAACGCAGGGGCTATTCCTTTACCGCGTTGCGACGTATCTACCCACATGCAACTGAGCCATGCCACTTTCAAGGCCTTATTGTCAACATATAACAGGTCGGGCATTGCCCCCAGGTAACCGACAAACCGGTCATCGTCATAAGCCAGGAAAAGAATTTTATCGCCACCGGCAGCCGAGGGATTTTTCAGGTGCGAAAAAGCCCTGTGCCTGCTGATGGGAATGACCGGCATCTGCCTGTATTCAGCAGATTCGATAAACGGCTTCAACTCTTCTATGGATATGTCTTTTATTTGTATCATTCCCCCCTTAAAAGCATGTTTTTGTTCAACAGTTTTTTGATAAGGTAATAAAAATAGTCCCTTTTTATCCTTTTTTCGGCTGTAATGTTGTATTCTTCAACCGGTATACGCTGCAGGTGGTTTTTTACCATGTCTGTTTTCATACCGGCGCAACCGAAAGTGAGGTCAAAATTAACCGCTTTGTTGATATTCACAAAAAAATTGTGGCCGATACCATAATCTGTAAAGGGGAATGAGAAAGTCCTGTAAGAAAGGTTGAATTTTTTAACAATTTCCAGGGTACTACCGGTTACCTGTTGTATTTGCTCTACGGGTAGAATATGGCTGAAGGCGGGGTGGTTGATACTGTGTGAGCCGAAGGTAAAACCTTTGGAGATTAAACTGTTGATTTGTATTGTGGTAAGATATGGCTGTTGTTCTTTCAAAAAACATTGAAAGTCAAAACCTAAAACTGATGCCAGTTCATCGAGCAGCAATCTGTCAGGGAAAGATAAATTCATCAAAAACTTTTCAGGGGCCATTGAAGGGTGCCCTTTTTGGGCAGACCACTTTTTAAATGCTGGCAACAGGTTTTTGGGCCGGGTATTAATTTCATTCAAAAGAAGACAGGCCTTGTACCTGTAAAAAAGGTCCCTGTTGTCAATAAAAGCCGAATTGAGGAAGCCGGTGGCATGAACCCCTTTTTTTAAAAGGATGGGGGCGATAACATCGTGAAATTCCCGCAAACCGTCATCGAAAGATAGGAAAAACGATGGTTTCTCAGGTTGCCTGTTTTCATGTACCAGCCCGATGAGCTGATTTAATGTTAAAGGCTGAAAGTGTTTCAGAAAAAAATCAATGTCTTTAATAAATTCCGTTGTTGTCCTTACTTTATATAAACAGCCGAGATGGGGCAGGGGGGTATCACTTACCGTATGGTAAAAAGGGTACAGGATTTTTACCCCGGTGAGTTTTTGACCGGCAGTGATGGGTAACAGGTCCGGCAGAATATTATATTTATGGTATATAAGTTGTTTCAAAACAGACAGGCAAGGAGTTACTTTTTAAATATTTTTAAGGGCCAGGGCAGGTTATTTATCTTAATCCTCGGGTAAAACCTGGCCTCTGCGCCGAAAGTGCTGTTAAAATAAGCAATGCCAGGGATATTTGAACCTGAAAAATCAAAAACCTTTCCGCTTCCGGCATATTTTTTAACCTGATGACCTACAAGCATGTACATGGCCTGGTGTTTTTTTCCTTCTTCCGATGAAGCACAGACCGAAAAAATACACCTCTGTGCCGTGATAAAAAAGAGCGCCACACCATACTGTTCCCCGTTCGGGTCAAAAGCGCCGTATATTTCAGCCTGTTTTCGTGCAAGAACTTGTTTGATAAGGATTTCAAGAGTCTGGTAATCTTTGCTGTGCAGCATTTTCAACTGATGTTCAAGGTTGTTCCTGATGAAATCAACAAAGGTTTCCGGGGTGATACCTTCGTTCACGACGATCCCCGAAGCCTCTGCCTTACTGATGTTTCGTTTGCAGTTTCTGTTAAACCGCTTGCTGAGTTCCTCAAAAGAGCCTGACAAAACTATTTCGTGGTTTGTCTGCATGGTAACTTTGCCATTGGTGACAGCGTCAAGCTTATTATTCCCGTTAAGGTTTATTTCAACAAACCTGTATCTTTTTGGGAGCATATCCACAAATTCATCTAGCTGTTTTAGCCCTTCCGGGTTTGAGGCGAATACCCCCAATTGCTGGGTAAACCATGGCGGATAAAGATACCTGATGCCCCATTTTTCAGACCAGGTAAGCGGCATAATAGTGGAATAGTCATCTGAAACCAAAGCATCCCAGCCGGGGGACACGATGTCGAGGTACCATGAAAATGCATATATCAGTCCTGTTCCCGATGCATCTATACAGGCATTCCATTTCTGTTTGTCTATTTCGTTATGCGAGATGTATTTAATCATTTCTTTTTACCGATATTGCGTTTCCCGTTGAACGGGACAGGCTCCTGCAAGACTTGGTCATATTATGTATTCAACCGGTTTTCTTTCTTTCAATATACGTAGGTGCAAATAATTAATGTTTCCATAATACCTGAGAATAATTTTCAGCATATTTATTGAATTATTTTATTTAAAGCAACATAATTTCCTGTTAATTGAAATACCTTATCATTGTCCCGTAGGGACATAATATAGGTAGAATAATAATTTACCCGTTATTTAGTGCCGTCAGGTACTACATAATCAATGTCCAGAGGTTTAAAAATATATTTGTCATCAAAATCAATCTCGAATTCCTTTAACAAGTTGAGGTATTCTTCTTTAAAAGTTATTTTTTTATGATGGGAATTTTGGTTTTCAATGTATTGAATTGCAATTGGTAAATCTCTCCTACAATATGAAAAAGCGCCGTAACCTTCCTGCCAGGAGAATTTTCCACGGGTAAACTTTCTTTCATTAATCCATCTGGATGAATTTCCTTTTATATCCTGCATCAAATCAGACAGGGATTGAGCCGGCCGCAATCCAAAAAGGATGTGGATATGATCTGGCATACCGTTAATTGCTAATAGTTTATGATTGTTACGGGTGATTATTCCTGTAATATATTTGTATAACTCATCTTTCCAGTGGTTTAGGATGATACATTCGCGATTTTGAACCGAAAATACAGCCTGAATATGAATCTGCGTATAGGTGTTTGCCATAATTTGTTTTTATTCTACCGATATTGCGTCTCCCGTTGAACGGGACTGGCTCTAACGGGACTATAACAGTTTGTTTGTTTCTTTTTACCGATATAGCGTCTCCCTTTGAACGGGACAGGCTCTGACGGGGCTTTTACTGTAAAAATAATATTTTCAATTGATCTCCTTTTGAAAAATACGGTATCTTTTGTAAACTTCGCCCCCCATGCGCTCATATTCGGCCCGCATTTTCAGGTTATCTTCAAGTACCAGGTGGCTGTCAATTACTTCCATTCCTGCTTTCTGTGCCTCCTGCAGCATACTTACCCCCATCAGGGCGTCGAGTCCTGCATTGCGGTATTCGTGTTTAATAGCTCCCAGCAGCATCACAAGCATTTTGGTACGCCTTACCGATCTTAGTAATTTAAAAATCCCAAAAGGGAATAGTTTTCCACCGGCCAGCCTGATGCCCTCGGCGATATCTGGTATTGCAAGCACAAAAGCAATGAGTTTCCCTTCTTTATCGAGCACCATTTTTACAAACCTCGGATTGATAACCGGAAGATACCTTCCTGCCATATATTCCATCTCACCCTGGTCAATCTCAGAGAATGCAAAAATATGGCTGTAAGTTTCGTTTACCAGCTCAAAAACCTTTTTAATGTATGGTCTTAACTCTTTTTTGGATTGAAATTCAAGAAGCCTTATGTTGTTTTTGTTGATGCACCTGTTTTTAATCTCTTCATAAAATGAAGGGATTTTTTCAGGAATTTTCAATCTGTAGTCAACAAGATCAATTTTTTTGCCGAACCCGTATTCTTCTATCAGCCTCACCTGGTATTGGTAATTACAATTGGTGGTAATAACCATAGGCATATCAAAGCCTTCCACCAGCATTCCCTGGGGGTCTTTGTCAGAAAAGCCAAGCGGGCCTGTCAGCCTGTACATTCCCTTCTCTAAAGCCCATTTCTCAATATAACTGAGCAATGCAGCAGATGTTTCACTGTCATCAAAGCACTCCATATTGAAAAAACGGCCGGTTTTTTCGTTATGATACTGGTTGTACTTATGGTTAATGATGCCCATGATACGTCCAACTGCCTTATTGTTTTTAAAAGCCAGCACAAGGGTGCATTCGCAGTGTGAAAAAGAACGGTTTTTTTTCGGGTTATAAAATGCCTGTTCATCGGTGTAAAGGGGCGGTACCCAGTTTTTATGATTTTTATGGATTTCAGCGGGCAGATAGATGAATTTTCGCAAATCGCTTCGCGTGGCAACCTCTTTTAATGTGACAGCCATGGGATAGTTGGTTTTAAAAGCCGAAATTTATTAATAATTCGTAAATAACAAGAAGATGAATGCCTGTATTTTGATTTATGTTGAAATAAAAAATACACATTGCTTTCTTTAGATATTTTGAAATACATCATTTATTGAACATTACCTGTTTACACCATCAAATCTTCAAGTGTGCCAACGAGATGGTCAATTTCTTCCCTTTTAATGATAAGAGGTGGCATAAACCTCAAAACATTATTTTTAACCCCGGTTACAAATCCCCTGTCTAAAAGTTTATTGTCAATTCCGCCAATTTGTATTTTCTCATCAAGTTCGGCAGCAAGCATCATCCCTCTGCCCCTGACCTCTTTTATAGTTGTGGGCTGAGTTTGCTGCAGCGCTTTAAGCTTTTCAAGAAAGTAATTACCATTTTCAGCGCTCTGTTCAACGATTCCCGAGGTTTCGAAAAGGTGAATTACTGCAAGGGCAACAGCGCAGCCCAGTGCATCGTTCTGGTGCGATTGTGCATGCCTGAAAGGATTTTTATCAAAAAGCCCTGCAATTGATTCAGAGACAGACACTCCGCTTACGGGGTATCCATTGCCCAATGCCTTGCCTGTGCAGACAATATCAGGTTTAAAGTTATAATGCTGAAAACCAAACCACCTGCCCGTCCTGCCAAACCCGGTGGTTACTTCGTTTGCAAGTAGCAGCCCGCCGTTCTCTTTCACTGTGCTGGCAATCGTTTCTATAAAATCATTCGACGGAAATTTTATCAGCCCATGTGCATTACCGGGCTCAAAGGCAAATGCTGCCAGCTCATTGAAGTTAACTGATGACAGGGCAGAAAAATCATTCATAGGTATATTTAGCAGATCGCTGTTGTCGTCGGCAATTTTTCCATAGCCGAAAGATGACAGAAATGAACAATCCATCTTAAGGATTTTTTTTCTGCCTGTGAGGTTTCTTGCCATGGTCAAACCGAGGTTAACTGCTTCAGAGCCTGAATTCAGAAAGGTTGATTTACCACCCGGTAAACCAAGTTTTTCAAGCAGTTTCGATGATAATGCTTCCGATTTGTCGTTATAAAACCTTAGACCGTCGTGAATAAGTATTTCTGCCTGCTCTTTTAAGACCTCGATAATTTCGGTTCTTGAATGCCCGAGATTTGCAGCCCAGTCGCCCGATTCAAGGTCGAGGTACTTTTTCCCGTCAATATCAAACAGGTAACAACCTATGGCTTTAACTATTTGAATGTTTGTGTTTTTGAAAAAGGGTATCAGATGAGAGGACATATAACAAATTATTTATAACCTGAAATCGAAGTTAAAACATCTATGTTAGCAATTTCTAATAAACATTGATTATTTTTAAAGATAACAGGTTATATCCTTTGTAATATTTTTTTATTTTTAACCTGTTATAAGTGTAACTTTTTAAAAATTAATCGTATCAATATTTATTGAAAAGAGTTTTAATATGCATTTCCGGTATTTCACGATATCAACCCTTCTTTTATTGTTTACCTTTCACAATTTTTATGCACAGAAAACATGGGATGGAGGGGCATTGACAAACAATTGGGGCGATGCGTCGAACTGGAACCCTGACGGGGTGCCCCTCACAACAGATGATGTTCAGATAGGGGGAGGGTATTCAGTTATTGTTGATGTTGATGCCAGTTGTGCTTCCATAACTTTTCTATCAGGAACATCAAGCACATCATTATCATTGGATAGCGGGATAACGCTAATTATTTCGGGTAATATTAATTTTAGCAATCCGGGGTTGGATGGTGTTTCACAGGCTTTAAATATTGCTGATGGATTTTTAACCTGTTCAAACATACTGCTGGCAAATACCACTAACAATACCAGGACAAACAATCTTATTGTTAATAATGGAACCCTGGAGGTAACAAATAACCTTACAAGGGCTGGGGCTACAAATGAGAATTTCTTAAGTATTGCGGGAAACGGTGTAATTTTTATCGGCGGCACTTTTTCATCAGGTTTTACTTTTTCTGAGGGAACAGGGACAATTAACTTTAATGGATCGGGAAATCAAACCATTCCTGCGTATAATTTTAACAACCTCTCGGTTTCAACAGGAGGGACAAAAACTCTTTCAGCAAGTACTGTTGTAAATGGTGATTTTATTATTGGAAGCGGATCATCATTTAATCCGAATAATTTAAATTTTACTGTATCTGGAAACACTATTATTGCAGGTACCTTTGCCGATGCCAATGCCGGAGGCACAACCAATCTTCAGGATGTTGATTTATCTGGTGGCACAATAAACGGTGGGGCCACTGGTATAATAAACATAAACGGTATTCTTTCATTGGTAACTGCCGATGCTGTGCTAGGCAGGGCAGCACTGGTTGTTACGGGTGCACTAAATATACCTACCGGACGCAATCTTTCAATAAATAATGTAAATGGCAATAAGACTTTTAATGGCAATGTAACTGTTGACGGCACCTGGGAAAATTCGGGCAATGCGGCAGTTAATTTTGGCGGCAATTTAATGGTAAACAGTTCGGGATCTTTTGTTTCGGGTAACGGAACACATACGTTTACCAGCCTTTCTGCCATTATTGGAGGGACTGCTACTGGTATTAATTTACCTGCTGTTATTGTTACCGGTGATGTTACAAATGACATCAGTTGTTCTTTAAGCAGCCTAAGCGGAGCAGGTAGTTGGACACAGGCTGCGAATTCCACATTGAGTGTTTCGGGAGGACTAACAATCTCTGTTTTAAATGCCATTGCCGATGGAAATACGGTGAATTATAATGGTTCGGGGGCTCAGTCTGTCCTGGCAAATTCATTCTTCAATTTAATCCTTTCAGGCGGAAACACCAAAACCCTTACAGGGGATGTATTGGTAAACAACGATTTTTCAGTTCAGGTCATTACCACATGCAACCCCAACACCTATAACCTGAATGTTATTGGTAGTACTACCATTCAGGGAACATATGCAGACGGAAACGTAAACGGTATAACCACTTTTTCTGATGTGGATTTGTCCGGTGGTACCATAAATGGAGGGGCAAATGGAATTGTAAATATTACAGGCAATTTATCCTTACCCGCTGCAGATGCAACCATTGGCAGGGTTCAAATTACAGTTTCAGGAACACTGGATGTGCCCGCAGGTAATACGCTTACCATTTCCAATAATAATGGAATAAAAACATTTGATGGTGATATTACCATAGATGGTTCCTGGATTAATTCCGGGAACTCAGCTATTACAATTGGTAGCGATCTAATTGTAAACAATTCTGCAGTTTTTTCTTCAGGAACCAATAATTATACATTTTCTGGGTTGAATGATTCTATATATGGCACCATAACAGAATTGAATTTTGCGGGAATTATAATTACCGGAAATACTACCAATAACCTTTCCATAATTACCACCAATCTTAGTGGTTCAGGATCGTGGACCCAGGCCCCAGGTTCTTCGCTTTCTGTTTCAGGTGCTATTTCAATTTCTGCTTTAACAGCTTCAACTGCTGTAAATACGGTTATTTACAATGGTGCCGGGGCTCAGAATATATATACCACAGACTATTACAATCTGCACTTAAACGGTGGTAATACTAAAACTCAACTTGGTAACCTTTTTATAATAAATGATTTAACTGTTGCAGCAGGGGTCACGTATAACATAGGTACAGTTGCTTCATCACTTGACATAGGAGGTGCCACCCTTATTGACGGTTTGCTCTATTATAACGGGACCACAACCAAAGATGTAACTATCATGGCAAATCTGTCGGGTTCAGGTTCAATAAATATCAGCGGTGGTAACCTGCCTCATGCACTTAACCTGAATGGAGAATTAAATTCAATAAGTACACTTATTAACGGGACCGGGATTAACTCAGTCAATTACACCCGAAATGGCGATCAGACAATATTTGCCTCAAATGCATACAGGGTAATGTCTATTGGCGGTTCAGGTACGAAATCACTAACAGGTGACATAAATGTTTCCCGTGAATTGTATGTTACCGGAGGTACGCTTAGCCTTAATGGCCACACCATGGAGACAAGTATGGATATAACCATAAGCAATAGCGCAGCCTTGCTCGTTAACAGTAATGCTGAATTACTCGTTTCAAATAACCGTTCGATATTAAATAATGGCACCTTTAGTGTTATAGGTACACCGGGAAATACAGCCACTGTAAATATCAATGGAACAGGCAACTACTATTATACACAATCTGGTGCAGCATCTTTGTTGCAGGCTGAATATTACCTGTTCAGCAACCTGAACAACGGACTGACTATAACCAATGGCACTGTAAGTAATGTTTACAACTTAAGCAACGGAATGTTTGAAAATGGTACCGGAAACCACTATATTTCCCTTACCGGAATTTCTTTACCGGCATTTCCTGACATAGAAAATGTTATTTTCAATGCGGGACCGACATATAATGTGAGCCGCACTTCCGGAGTGGGGGCAGTTAATTTTCTTGACGCTTCCGGTGTTTTGGCTGGCGAGAATTACGATGAAGACGATGATAATCCCGGAAATTTAATTAATTGGGACTATCCGTCATCTACTTACTATTCAACAGGTAATGTTTCAGCAGGCTTAGTTACAAGCTGGACAAGCAATCCGGATGGTACGGGTTCAAATCCCTCAAGTGTTACTGATGGATTGGCTACCCTGGTCGTGCAGGATGGTCATACAGTGGTTATAGACAATAATGGTGATATAGATGTATTAAAACTTCATATTGGAGGGGGAACCTCCGGTACTCTGCGTGTAGGGTCTGATGCAGCCCAAAGAACACTAACAGTAAGGGAATTGCTCGATATAAGGCCTAACGCTACCCTGAATGCCGGATCGCAGGGGTCGCCTTCTCACAACCTTTTAATATTTGGGAATATAAATAATGAAGGAAATTTCAACCTGAAACCTTCATCAAGTGTTGTTAACACGCAGATTATTGGAAACACTATCATCCAGGGTACGATACCACCAATATTTAATGATGTTACTTTTGTTACAGGTTCTAATTCAACTCCCTTAATCCAGCTTGATATCAATGGAAATGTATACATCGAGAACGGAGCGGTTTTCAATGATAACGGATTGTCACACAGTGTTGCAGGTAACTGGTCGGTGACCGGTAATGGCCTATACAATACTACCGGTACTATTGTATTCGATGGATTGATCAATTCAATTAACGACAACCCTACTTTTACTTCAGTAACATTTAATAATTTGGTTTTCAGCGGAGGGGCAGCTGGTACCGTGCAGGAAAATCTTATTGTGAACGGTAGTTTAACTGTTACAAACAATACCTTTGTTTCAGTACCGGTAAATTCGGTTTATTGTAATGGTGATTTTACCGTTGATTTAAATTCTACTTATAGTCAATCGGCAAATAACACAAACTTTTCTGGTACAGGAAACCAAACTTTAGATTTAACCGGTACCTGTTCTTTTTACAATCTTTATTTCTCAAATGGTGGGGCGAATCCTAAAACAGTAAATGGAAACATTAACACAACCAACCTGCTAATAATATATGACGGAGCTACAGTTAGTGGTGCAGGGGACCACGTATTGCTAAACGGACTGAGAATAGACGGGATATGCAACTGGTCTGGTTCGGTTACGATGCGCGGCGGATATTTATACACTGCAAATGCTTCAAATACCTTAAGCCTTGGTAGTGCCGTTCTGAATATCGACGGTTACGTACAGTTGACTTATAATGCTCCTGCAGTTTCCCTTCAGGCACTCATCAATAATGATGTAAATATTTTGAATGGATATTTGTTACTCAACAACAATACTGAATTGCTTGGTCAACCTGCTGCAACTTTTAGTATAAATGGAACAAACCTATTGTATGTCAGGGGAACTGATAATTTTCCTTCAGGATTTGGGACATATTACATTTCCCCAATTTCATGGGTCGTTTATGATGGTGCCCTTGATCAGATTATTAAAGGAGGTTTATCTTATGGAAACCTGAGGATGGGAGGTACAGGCACAAACAAAACTGTTGACGGTAGCCTGGACATTAACGGTACACTTGACCTGAACAACAATATAACACTGCTATTACAAAATTATTCCCATACTATTGCTGGAAATATTGAAAACGGCAGCAACAGTTCGATAAATGGCACAAATGCTTCAGTAACACTTGATGCAACTGATGCTAATCAGGTTGTCCAAACCAGCGGAACCGGTTTCTATTCTTTTCGCAACCTTTATATCACTCTTAGCGGTGCTACAACTACCAGGACCAAGACTTTTGACGCCGGGAGCAACATATTAATCGACGGGGGGGACCTCTCTCTTTTGAATGCGGGGGGATCTGATGCCATTCTGCTTATATTGGACCTTAATAATAACAATATTGGCGGTACACCTGTAAACCTTGTGCTTAATGAATATTGTCAGATAAATACCGATCTTGGGGATTTTGGAGCGGGGGTAACAGATAATTTTACAGGTACTAAGAGCCTACACGAGAACAGTACTGTTTATTTCAGCCTAAATGGAGCACAATTAATACCTGACGGCTTCACCTACGGAAATATTTTCTTTTATGGAGGGGCTAAGACAGCACGCGGGCCCCTTGACATAAATGGTGATATCCTGCCCGCGGGAGGTACCCCGGTATTTTATGATAATGGATTTAACCATACCATTGCTGGCGACTGGTTGCTGAACAATGGCGCATACTATACCCTGGCATCGGCAACTGGGACAATTATCTTTGATGGTGGAGACCAGACTATTAATGGCGTATATTTCAATAATATTCTTGTTGATAATTCCGGTATTGCCTCTGTTACAAATAACCTGACAATATATGGAAATTTTACTGTAAATGCAGGGAGTGCAATAGAATTTTCAACAAGGAACATGGTGCTTAACGGGAATTTTTTGCTTATCGGTAACGGTTTATTTACCCAGACTACAGGTACAAGTTATTTTACAGGTGCAACAAATCAGACAATCACAAGTAATCCTGGTTCGTACCTGGGAGTAGTTGTTATTAATAAGCCAAATGCAGCAGGTAACCAGACCGTGAGCGTGCTGAGCGAACTTCATATCGCCGGAAATTTTACAATAACCCAAAATGCAGGTACATTTGATATTTCAAACCAAAATGTCTATTTTGGGGGCAGGCTTTATGTAGAAGCGAATACAGTTGAACCCGGGGCAACTTTTATAGCATCAGGAAGCAATGTTATATTCGATGGAACGGATGCCCAATTGATACGTAACTCAAATACAAATCCGCTTGTATTTAATAATGTAACCTTTACAGGAGCAGGAAGCAAATCTTTCGATATTGCCGGTACCGGCTCCAGAAACATGATTGTGAATGGCAATTTTAATATCGCAGGCTCGAATATTATAGCTGGTGGCTGGGGAAATGGTGGCATGGATATTTATGTCAGGGGGGACTGGAACAACCTTGGCACCTTTTCACATAATAATGCCAGAACCGTTTATTTTGATGGAGGCACCCAAAGCATAAGTTCCTCGCCTTTCTGGAACGTTGACTTCGGGGGGACGAATCAGAAAATCCTACTTGGGAATATTACAGTTAATGCGAATCTTACGGTCTCATCCGATACTCTTAATACAAACAGCAATAATATTACTGTTGATGGCAACTGGACCAACATTGCTGCCAGTGCATATTTTATGCCTGGTACAGGAACCGTTATTTTTAATGGAGGGAATGCCACAGTGTACACCGGAACAACCACAGGGCCTGTCCCGGGCAAAAGTTTTTACAGGGTTGAAATAAACAAAAATGCCGGCACGGCCTTATTGGGAGGTGACCTTGATATAAACCATAGCCTGGTAATAAATACAGGAACTCTTCAGACCAATGCATATTCAGTATGGCTGGCAGGAGATTTTATAAACAATGGAGGAACATACAACCAGAACAATAATGCGAGTATACTTACCCTCGATGCAACAGGGGGTGTTCATCAGTTTAACCCGAATTCAGGCACTCTCAGAGGGATAATTGTTGATGCGCCAGGAGCATTATACAGGGTGGGGAGTGATTTTACCATTTCAAATGTAGATTTTATACTAAACGATGGCGAATTCGTGCTTAACGGCAACCAGATGAATATAGCCGGGAATAATCGGGCAGTAACGATTAATGGGGGCATTTTTAATATTGATTCATCATCGGTTATTGAATTTACAGCAAATAACCAGGCCGTAAACCTTGTAAACGGAGTACTTAACCTTGTTGGTTCACCATCGATGCCTGCCAGCCTTAACAGGTCTGCAGGTACTTTTTTAATCTCTCAGACGGGGGGGACTCTTCATGCACAGTATTATAATGTAAGGGGAGGAAACTTCGTAATTTCGGGAGGAAGTGTTGATGCAACTGATAATTTCAGTAACGGTTTGTTTGCTGGTGGTGGAGGTACTGCCTATCTCACATTGACCGGTTTGGATTTCTCCGATTTCAGTGTCGAAAATATCGTATTTAATAGCGGGCCTGCATACAATGTTTCAAGGATTAGCGGAAACGGTACTATCACATTCGAAGATGCTTCAGGGTCACTGGCAGGTGAAAACTATGATCAGGACAATGCAGACCCGGGTACACTGGTGAATTGGACATTCCCTTCGGGATTTTTCTGGGATGGTGGTGCCGGTACCGAAAACTGGGAAGATGCTGACAACTGGTCAGGTAATACACTTCCTGCAGATTCGAACATTGTATACCTGGACCATACTTTTGTGCCGGGCACTTATAATGTCAGGATTCAGGCAGAAAATGTTGAGGTGAAACGCATTATTATGGACGCACAAGGTGGGAATGCTGTTAATCTTGTTCAGGAAAACGGTTATGATGTTACTTTATCCGAGCACCTGCAAATAGGTACTTCATGCACCTATTCACTTACTGATAACACCACCGTGTTAAATGTCGGTAAAAACTGGACCAATCTGGGAACATTCAATCACGGAAACTCAACCGTAACCTTCAACGGAACACCGGGTAATTATATCATTTCCACTGGAGGAACAGCAGCCGGAAAGAGTTTTTATAACCTTGTTATAAATTCATCGGGTTCAACATACAATCTTGGCAATGCTACGGATATTGATAATAATTTGATCATCACAGATGGCACATTTAACCTTGCTTCAGGAAATAACGACATAACTGTGGGAGGCAATTGGCTGGTTGATGCGATCAACGGTGGGGTCTTTAATTCCTCTCTTGCTGATGTAACTTTTGACGGAGCTAATCAGACGATTACCAATGGTACATTTTATAATTTTATTACTTCCGGAAGCGGAACAAAAACACTGAATTCAAATATTGATATTGACGCGGATATTATTATTGGATCAGGAACAATCCTGGATGCACTTGAGAACAATCTTTATGTTGGTGATGATTGGACAAATAGTGGTACTTTCTTACAATCCGGACTGGGGGCTGTAATTTTTGACGGTACAGGCAATCAGGACATAGGACAGGGGACAACCGCGACCTCCTTTAATAATCTTGCGTTTTCAAATGGTGGAAACAAAACATTTTTTAATTCAGCTACAATTAATGGTACATTCACCATTAATAACGGTTCAGGAACAGTTAACCTGGATACGTTTATAATTGATGGAACAGGTAGTACAAATATATTTTACAATTTCGGAACTTTAGAGTTAAGGGGAGCAGACAATTTTCCAAGCAATTTTGAAGATATACAGATGCTGAATACCAGTAATATAGTTTACCGGGCTGATATTGATCAAATTGTGTACCCTGCAGTATACGGAAACCTTATCCTTCGCAGGCTGGGTGCGGGAACAGCCTTAAAAATTGCCGGTGGTGACCTTGACATTACAGGAAACCTTTACATAAGTAATGACAATAACACCGTATTTGATGTAGCGACAAACAACGCATACATTAAATTAACCGGTAATCTTGCATTTAATGCCGGATGTGATATAATCTGGGGAACAGGATCCTCTGCACTTGAGCATGTAGGGGGCGATTGGAATATTGATGCCGATCTTGACAGTTTTAATATCCTTTTCCTGGGCGGAACCGGTGATAAATACACGCAGGGTGACCTGCAAATAGGGGGTGACCTGACTGTAAAAAGCAATGTTGATCTTTTTATGTACCAGAATGGTAACCGCGCTTTATTTCACAGCATCTCCGGAAATGCATCGGGTACGTTCACCCTTGAAAACGGGTCACGTTTTTTCTGCTCAACGCCTTCTGCTTCGGGGCCTGCAATCCCTATCGGTTTCGGCACCTATAATCTTCATGATAATAGTACTTTTTATTTATATAGTCCGAATGGAGTTGACCAGACTTTATTCACAGCTTCATCAATTCAATATGGTAATGTTGTTTTCAACGGTACCAAAACGGTAACTCTTGATGGCATAGCCGACCTTGACGTAAACGGTGATCTTAATACCCAATATTCTACCCTTTTAGATAACGGAAGAAATATTAAAATTGGAGGGGCCAATATTTACCTTAACAATTATATACCTTCATCTGCAACCATAAGTTTTTCAATGGATGGTTTCAGAAATCAGTATCTTAGGGGTGACCTTGAAAACACTGTTGATTTTGGGACAATTTTATGTTTAGGGTCTGGAGTTAAAACACTGGGTGATGGAAATGATGTTATTAATATTTCCGGCAATTTAACCATCAATCCTTCTGTAACCCTTATCTCAAACCGCAATATTACTTTCAGCGGAACATTGTGGACAAACAATGGAATTTTTACACATTCAGCAAATACACTATACATTAATGGATTGTCAGATCAGACTGTAAATCCCGGAGCAATTAATCCCTCAAACCATTTTTACCATGTAACCTTTCGTAATAACAGCGTAAAAAGTTTTGTTTCAAACGGGGCAGACATTAACGGTAATCTTGTAATTGATGAAGGCACTGTTGATCTGGGCATTCTTTCACATAAGGTTGGGGGACAGTTGACAAATAATACCGGAGGTACCCTTATCAGTGGCCTGGCAGATATTACTTTCGACGGAGGAAACCAGAACATCAATTCTCCCTCCTTTAGCATTAATAATATTATTATCAGTGGTACTGGCACTAAAAGAATGTTTTCTGATTGGTCAATAAATGGAGATTTGACGATAAATGCAGGTGCAGCCCTGAATACATCGGATAATATCATTCCTACCTATTATAATATTCAAATACAAGGTAATTGGACAAATCAAGGCACATATGTAAACAATACATCCACAGTTACATTCAATGGTACATCATCCTCTGTAAACATAACAAGCGGAGGTTCCAACTTTGCATATGTGGAATTTAGTCCTTCTGCAGCTGTGGAATATTATTTACAGTCCCCGTTAACTCGTATTTCGAGAGCCATGCATGTAGGGACTAATTCAATACTCAGCCTTCATTCAAATACACTGGTGCTTGGAAGTAACATAGGGGCAGGTAAATTATTTACTGTAGATGGTGTTCTTGATGTAGATGAAAATTCATACCTGCTCTTCAATAACCAGGGTTCTCAGAGTGTAATGAATGTTACAGGTACACTTAAAGTCATTGGAGGTTCATCATTGAACCTTGCTACCATTTCAAGGGAAGTGGCAGGTATTGCAGGTTTTGAAACCCAGATAAATATTTTGCCATCAGGTACTTTTGCTGCCAATAATTATTTAATTGAATATCTGCAGGATGCTGGAATGAATA
>JAFGPL010000045.1 GCA_016936215.1 Bacteroidales bacterium | reverse complement strand
CAATGTCATGATTACTGAACCGGCAAAAACGGTGAGAAATTTAAACTGACTGTTTTTCTGTAACTTGTACCCAAGTCTTGAGCCAATAGATAATTTTGCTTTCATTTGAATAGGGTAATAACTGGATTATAAATAATTTCTAAATAAGTTTTAGATGTAACTAAATAATTTTAATCGGTTGGCAGGAAAAAAATTGCCATAACCAGTTTTAATGAGTTCAAATAAAAATCTTTTTTTTCATAAAATCAATCATTTAGTCAATAAAAATTCTATGATTATCAACAAATTTTAAAACTTAAATTCAAAACAATGATTTTGATTCCAAAAGTATTCTAAATAAAAAGATGACTCAAGGGGAAAAATTGTATCTTTTTTCCCCTTTTTTCAGTATAGCATGTGAGAAATATATTGAAAGAAAGCGGATGAATAATTCGTGTTAATTAATGGTAAAACTTTAAGGTTAGAATTAACTTTTTATAATAGTTTTGCAACAAATTTTTCATATTGAATGAGTATAATGGTATGACTAAGGAAAAAGTATTGGAACCGAATCTGACAGCACTTAAATCACAACTCGAAGGCGAACTTTTTTTTGATAAAACATCAAGGTTTATCTATTCGACCGATGCATCGGCATATCGTGAGAAACCATTGGCCATTGCCATGCCGAAAACAATTGATGACATTAAAAAACTGGTACAGTTTGCCCGTGAGAACAAAATTGGACTGACCCCTCGCGCCGCTGGCACCTCGCTTGCCGGACAGGTTGTTGGCAATGGTATTATTGCCGATATTTCGAAGCATTTCACAAAAATTTTAGAAGTAAATCCTGAGGAAAAGTGGGTGCGCGTGCAGCCCGGTGTGATCCTCGATGAGTTGAACCTTCATCTTAAACAATACAACCTTTTTTTCGGGCCTGAGACATCCACATCCAACAGGTGTATGATAGGTGGTATGGTAGGCAATAACGCATGTGGGGCCCATTCGCTGATTTACGGCAGTACCCGCGACCATTTACTGTGTGTGAAGGCTGTTTTGAGCGATGGAAGCGAGGTTGAGTTTAAGCCGCTTACCTCGGATGAATATATGGCAAAGCTGAATGGAAACGGCCTTGAAGGCAGTATATATAAAAATATCCAGGGCATACTTGAATTAAAGGAAAACCAGGATGAGATAAGAAGCCAATATCCCGATCCTGTTTTGAAAAGAAGAAACAACGGGTATGCAATTGACCTGCTTCTTGAGTCAGACCCTTTCACGTCCAATGGTATTCCGTTCAACTTCTGCAAACTGATTGCCGGCTCTGAAGGTACCCTTGCTTTTATTACCGAAATAAAACTAAACCTCGTACCACTGCCCCCCAAGGTCAAGGGACTGGTATGTGTGCATTTTGAAACCCTTGAAGAAGCATTCAAAGCCAACCTCATCGCCCTAAAACACAATCCCGGTGCAATTGAACTGATGGACAAGTTTATTCTTGAATGCACCAAAGCCAATATTGAACAACGCAAAAACAGGTTCTTTGTAAAAGGAGATCCTGAGGCAATCATGATTGTGGAGTTTGCACGTGAAACACAGGAAGAGATAGTACAATTACGCGACATACTTGAAAAAGACATCCGCACGGCCGGATATGGTTATCACTTCCCGCTTATCACTGGCCCAGATATTAATAGGGTATGGGCACTTCGCAGAGCCGGGCTCGGGGTGCTTGCCAATATACCAGGCGATGCCAAACCTGTATCGCTGATAGAGGACACAGCGGTAAATCCTGCTTTATTGCCTGATTATATCGCAGATATTAAAGAAATGCTGAACAGGTACAACCTCGAATGTGTTTTTCATGCCCATATTGCAACCGGTGAACTGCACCTGAGGCCTGTATTGAACCTTAAAGACCCGAAAGATGTGGAATTATTCAGGACAGTTGCCACCGAGACTGCCAGAATTGTAAAGAAATACAAGGGGTCGTTAAGCGGTGAACACGGCGACGGAAGGCTGCGTGGTGAATTTATACCCGTGATGGTAGGTGAAAAAAATTATGAATTGCTGCGGGAGATAAAAAAAACCTGGGACCCGGAAAATATCTTCAACCCGGGGAAGATCGTGAATACACCGCCAATGGACACCAACCTGCGTTATGAACCGGGAAAGGTTGAGAGAAAATTTGATACCATCTTCGATTACTCCTCAACACTTGGCTTTATGCGTCTTGTCGAGATGTGCAACGGTTCAGGCGATTGTCGCAAATCTGCCCTTATAGGTGGAACGATGTGCCCAAGCTATATGGCCACCAGAGACGAGAATGCAACCACCCGTGCCCGTGCCAATATGCTTCGTGAGGTACTTTCCAATTCGAATAAGAAAAACCCTTTTGACGATAAGGAACTCTATAATATTCTCGACCTCTGCCTTTCTTGCAAGGGCTGTAAGTCAGAGTGCCCGTCGAATGTTGATATGGCCAAGCTTAAAGCCGAATTCCTGCAACACTATTACGACTCTAATCCTATACCTTTAAGGACAAGGCTGATTGCTTACATTACCACTATTAATAAGCTGGCTTCTGTGGTGCCCGGTATTTACAACTGGTTTGTTACCAACAGATTTTTTTCCACATTAATTAAAAAATCAATCGGATTTGCGGTAAAAAGGAGCATGCCCACACTTTCCCGGCAAACCATGAACCGGTGGCTTAAGAAGAACCTGGAGAAATTGAACAATGAAGTAAGCAATCCAAAAAAAGAAGTATACCTGTTCGTAGATGAATTTACCAATTTCAATGATGTACCTACGGGTATTGTTACAGTGAAACTGCTTACAAAGCTGGGATACCGGGTTAAGGTAACAGCCCATAAAGAAAGTGGCAGGACGTTTATATCAAAAGGTTTCCTGAGAAAAGCCAGGAAGATCGCAATTGAGAATGTAACCATCTTTAAAGATGTTATTTCTGAAGAATCTCCCCTGATAGGTATCGAACCTTCGGCCATTCTCACATTCAGGGATGAATACCCCGACCTGGTGGGTGACAGCCTGAGAAAAGAGTCACAGCAGCTTGGGGCAAATGCCCTGATTGTTGATGAATTTATCGCTAAAGAGTACGAAAAAGGCAACATAGACCGGAACCTCTTTACCGATAAAGAAAAATATATTAAACTGCATGGCCATTGCCAACAGAAAGCGGTTGCTTCAACTGCACCAATGAAAGTCATGCTCGGTATCCCGGTAAATTATAAGGTAGAAGAAATAAAATCGGGATGTTGTGGTATGGCTGGATCATTTGGTTTTGAAAAGGAACATTACGACCTGTCAATGAAAGTTGGTGAACTGGTGCTGTTCCCCGAAGTGCGAAAATCAACGGTTGAAACGATTATTGTGGCCCCGGGTACAAGCTGCCGCCACCAGATAAAAGACGGTACAGGCAGGAGAGCTTTTCATCCTGTGGAAATATTGTATGAGGCATTGAAATAATGATACTTTATTTTGCCTTTATGTTTCATGTTTCTGACATCATCCTGTACGATGCCTTTGCAAAAGCTGAAGCGGTTTTATGGTCAACTGCCGGGGCAGGATAACCAATGTCTTTTGTTGCCAGCACATCCCAGTTATGAATGGTTTTATTGCTTAAGGAGGATAGTTCCGGAACCCACTGCCTGATGTATTTACACTCAGGGTCATACCGTTTTTGCTGAACCCAGGGATTGAATATCCTGAAATATGGTTGGGCATCACACCCGGTGGATGCTGCCCATTGCCAGTTGCCGTTGTTCACCGACGGGTCGTAATCAATAAGTTTTTGGGCAAAATACTTTTCTCCTTTTCTCCAGTCAATATGAAGGTCTTTTATTAGGAAGCCAGAGGTTATCATCCTTATGCGGTTATGCATCCATCCGGTGGTATTGAGCTGCCTCATGCCGGCATCAACAATAGGGAAACCAGTTCTGCCTTCGCACCAGGCCATGAATTTATCCTGGTTATCATCCCACTCAAGTTTATCGTATTTTTTATGGAACGCATGCCCGAATATTCGCGGGAAATGATAGGCAATATGCGTGAAAAAATCACGCCAGTATAACTCGTTTATTAAAGTATGGTTGAAGCCATGATACCTTATAATACTATGATAAACTTCTCTTATTGAAACGGTCCCGAATTTATTGTGCGGTGACAAAAAACTTGTTCCGGGCAAAGAGGGTATATCCCTTTCTGCATGATAATCATTAAGTTCCGGCAATCTTTCCAGTAGTTTCAGGGCTTCAGCCCTTCCGCCTTTCAGAAAAATGTTCTTGTCAGATGGTGGTGTTATTTCTTTCAACCCGAAAGCGGGTAATTCAAAGGTTATTTCTTCAGTAAAGAAATTTTTTCGGGTTATTTTCTGGGGTAAGCAAACTTCCAGTTGCCCCGATTTCTTAAAAAAGGGTGTAAAAACAACGTAGGGTGAGCCGTCATCTTTAAGTACCTGTTCCGGTTCGTTTAACAGGGCATCGGCATATTTCTTTAACTGAACACCATGTTTCAGACAGGCCTGCATTATGGCATCATCCCTTTTTATGCTGAATGGGGTATAATCACGGTTGATAAAAACGGCATCAATGCCCATCTGGATGATAAGTTGTTCTACAATATCATGGGTTATTCCCCGGAAAAAATACAACCTGCCACCTGCTTTTTGCAACTGTTGCGATAGGTCCGCGAGGCTTTCCGTCATAAACCTGAATGCATTTTCAGAAAAGTATGGGTTGTCATTAACCTGTCTGTCATCAAAAATAAAACAGGGGATGACCTTTTCCGATGATTTCAGTGCATTGATGAGGGCTGTGTTGTCCTCTAATCTTAGGTCCCTTCTGAATATATGCAACGATAATTTATGGGTTGACATGGTACGTATGAGTCAAAGATTATATTACATGCCATTTGGATATTTAAATAAGTCGAAATCAGCGTTTCTGAGATGAATAAATGCTTCTGCATATTTAGAGAGCATGGTCAGTACATAATCTATTCTTTGGCGAATATAGATATCGTTTTTGTTATTTTCGTCGGGTTGCTCATTCAGCACCTGTTCAACATTTCTGATGATGATATGCTCCGGGATGTAACAGATACGGGTGTTTTTATAGCCACTCGAACGGAGTTCGCTAACCGGGTAGCTGCCACCCATGCCGGCCGATATAGCCACAATAAGCGCGGGTTTATGCCCCATAACATCTGCCTTGGGCAGGAGAAAAAGGTTTTTTAGTTTTGAAGGTACCATACCGTTCCATTCGGGTGTGACGATGATAAAAGCATCGGAGGTTCTTAGTTCATTTTCAACAGGTTTCCAGGTGTCTTTCCATTTATCCCCGGTCTCTTTTAAGTCTTCATCCCAGAATGGTATATCTGCATGGGCAAGGTTTAAAAGATAGGTTTCTTTAAACAGTTTTAGTTCACTAATTTGCTTTTGAAGGTAACTGCCAACCTTTGCCGACTGGGAGTTGCTGCGATGACTTCCTGTAATGATGGATACTTTCATTGGTGCCGGGTTTATATTGAAAAATTTATTCTTCGTTATTCATTTTTAAAACTCTTTTAAAAATTTGTTTGTTCAAAAATTAAGTTCCTCGTTCAGAGTTATTTTTCCAATGCTTTATATTTTTGTTTACCCCCAAATCCCTATAGCCTATAGCCTAAAGCCTAAAGCCTAAATTGTGTTTTCTGCATTGTATTTATATATCCGTTCACACGCTAGTTTTGAACTTATCAGTACCATTGGTAATCCGGTACCCGGAATGGTCGAGGCGCCCGCGTAAAAAACATTTTTATATACCTCATCGTAATTCTTTGGCCTGAAAGCCCCTATCTGCATCATTTTATGCGAAAGGCCAAGCCCGCTGCCCCGGTGCAGGTTAAACTGGTTTTGCCACTCAACAGGCGTATAAACCGTTTCGGAAACAATCTCAGGTCGTATGTCTTTTTTGATCCGCATCGAAAAATCATCAATAATACTGCTGACTATCTCATCACGGTCGGCCCAGTTTGATTTAAACCTGAGGTCGGGGACCGGACAGACAAAGAAAAGCGTTTCGCCTCCTTCGGGTGCACACCCCGGGTTTGATTTTGAAAGTACGTTTACATAATAATAGGGTTTTTCCAGTACTTCGGGATTTTTAAAGACCTTATCGGCATAATCCTTAAAATTATTCCCGAGATAATAATTATGGTGTTCAACATCAGGGAGCTTGCTTTTAAGACCGAGATAGATTGTCAAAGGTCCCATGGTCCATTCCATTTTGTCAAGTTTTGCTTCAGAATACTCTTTACGGTTGAAAATCCTGCCCCTGAATACCGCAGCATCGGCATTGACAAGAAAAATATCGGCATCCCACTTTCGGTTTTTGTCGTCTATAAGGCTTACCAGGCGGTTGTTTTCACTTTCAAACCCTGTGATCTCTGTATTGTAGGTTATTTTTACATTTTCCTTTTTCAGCTCGTCCACGATGCCTTCCACGATTTTATACATCCCGCCTTCTACATTGTAATAACCATCGTGCATGAACTCGGTATATGACAGAAGCGTATATACCCCTGACGTGTCGAAAGGTGTACGGCCAAGGAAAAACGCCACCAGCGAGATAATCTGCCTTGCATCCTCAGATTTAAAATACTTTGAAACCTGCTGCCAGTAATTTCTGAACAGCACATTTACATGTCCGGGGTTTACCTTGGAAAGTGTTTTAAGATAGTGATAAACAGAATCGTAATTGCTTTTGATTACAATATCGAAAGTGTCATGAAATATTTGTTTGCTTTTTTCAAGATATTTGCGTGCATTTTCTTCAAAGTTGGGTTCAACATGTTTAAACTGTTCGGCAAGTTTCTTAACATCCCTGTATAAATGGTAGGTAACAGGACTGTTTTTAAAATTTACGGTGTAAAGCGGGTCGAGCTCATAAAATTTAAAGGGGAGACGAATGTTGCAATCTTCCGCAAACTCTGTAAACTCGTAAGACATGCTGAAAAAACTCGGGCCCGTGTCAAACGTGAACCCGTCTTTCTTTATCTGGTTAAGCCGTCCTCCGGCCTGACTGTTTTTTTCGATGATCTCAACCTGATATCCCCTTTTAGCAAGCCTCAGGGCTGCTGATAATCCGCCAAGTCCGGCTCCTGCTATCAATACTTTTTTCGACATAATGTTTATTTCATTTGTTTTAATAATTCAGGATATAATTCATTTTTAACCCATTGGAATTTTGGCTCGGTTTTCAGGATAAGCTCATAATATGTTTTGGCCTCTGTTTTCCTGTTCATTTCTTTGCATGCATTGGCAATGGTAATGAGCAGCGCCAGGTAATTCCAGTCATATTTATTAGCCTCCCTCACCGCCTCATAAAGCTTCTGGGCTTTTTTATAATTTTCAAGCGCTATGGTTTTTGACCCGCCAAATGTTTCGGGCATATAAAACATGGCATTGGCGTATTGAACATAGCCAAAAGGGTTTTTAGGGTCTATCTCAATGGCATGTCTGGCGTGCGACAGGCTTTTGGGGCCCAGGAAGGGGGCTTGTATTTTGCTTAGGCCAATCTTAAAACCGTAGAATGCTGATTTGTATGCGTTCAATATTGACGGCTGATATTTGCGTTGTTCAAGTATTTCAATATTTGTTTCGCCCCTCCGCAGGTACTCTTTGGCCAGGCTGTATTTGTCATTTCCCATGCACCAGCCGATAAAGCCATATTCATAGTTTAGCAGTTCCAGTATAAACGCGCTGCTTTTTTCTTTTTTCAAATGCATAGCGTCTATTGTTTTTTTCCATTTCACCATGTCGCCATCAATATATGCCGAATAGATGTCGCTCTGGTGCGATGCATACAGCGCTGAAAATGCGCCCAAAAGAATTATTGTTATGATATATTTCTTCCTTTCCATGTAAAATTATTTTTGGTTTTATTTGCCATGGCCCTGAAAATGAATTTTCCCATCGCTACCTGCTGAGGCAACAGAAATACTAAATTCTTCAAAATATTTTGTTCACTGGTTATGGAAACAAAAACTCGGGTAACCACGACCAGAAAAAGGAAAACCACAAAAAAGGCAGCAGGCAGGCCGATGAGCACTGCAACAAAACCGAATGATGTAACTATCCAGAAAATCAATGCCAGCAAAAACGACCCGCCAAAAAAACTGGTTACATTTTTAGAAAAACCGCTTACAGCTTCATCATATTCATCATACATACGGCATTTGATTGCACCGGGGCCTGTGTGGCAGGCAATTTTTATCCTATTTTGCTTGAGGTAGCGGGCGGTTTTAATGTCTTCCACTGCATCGGTTTTAAATACCTGGTGCGGTGAGAATTTCTTGTAAACTGCCGGATTGAAAAGCATAAACTGGCCATTTGCCGCTGCCAGTGACCTGAACTTTGATTTTCTTACCAAAACAAGCGGCAGCAACGACAGAAGAATATGGTTCATTACCGGCACAGTAGACCACTCTGCCGGGGTATGCATAATTTGTTTCGGAAACAAAGACAGCAATCCTGTTTTATATTTCTCTGAAAAAGAAACAGTGTTTTCAATGATGCTGTTCCCAATGCGTACATCGGCATCGAGAAACAGGAAATAATCTCCTTTAGCTTCTTTGGAGAGGGAATGACAGGCATGGTTCTTTCCCAGCCATCCTTCGGGTAACCCATCTGACTGAATGAGCCTTACCCTGCCGTCTTTTGCTGAATAACCCCTTACTATTCCGGCTGTCGCATCTGTTGACTGGTCGTCAAACACCAGGATTTCTATATTTTTATAATCCTGATGGATAAGGTCGTTCAGCAAATTGCCAATGTTCTTTTCTTCGTTGCGGGCAGGGATCATGACCGAGACAGGTAAACCCGGGCTTTTCGGGGCAGTGAATGTAAATTTTCCCCAAAACAGGTTGATGAGCGAAACCAGAAATTGCAACCCTGCAAACGATAATATAAAATAGGCGAGGTAAGTCATTCTTTGAGAAGCTTTTGTTGTTTCACCGATTCACTGTAAAACTGGTTGTACTCACCCTGGAGGGTTTGAATGTCTGTTGATTGTCCCTTGTAACAATTATAATACATATACAGCCCGGGTTTTTTGTTCGAGAGATAATCAACAAAACATGCCAGAAATACAATCTGTAATTTGTTTGGCCGGTTATGCAGTATTCTTTCAACCCCTTTCTCAAATTTAAAATCATGTTGGTGCATGGATTGAATTTCCCCCTGCGGGAAGATCAAAACCATATTGCCGCAATCGTTGAGCATGTCAGAAGCATATTGCAGGGACTCAAGCACACTGCGGGAATTCCGTTTCACCGAGAAGCCGCCTGAATAATTAAAAAACCAGTATTTGCGAAGCTGTTCTTCAAGCATCATAAAATGGAATTTTTTTCTGAACACTTTCATATCAAGGTAGAGGGCCAGGAATCCGTCCCACCAGCTGAAATGGTTTGCCAGCAATAGTACCGGAAGGTTTTCGTTGGTACAATTTCCAATGAGGTTGATTTTACTGAAATGCTTCTTTAACAGATATTTGGTGTAATACCTGAAAAACGGATAGATTACAGGGTGATGTCTTGATTTCAGGATCATGGCAGGAACAATTGAAAAATGATTAAACCTGCAAAAAACACCATATGGCATATTAAAATGACAAACGAAAGCCTGTTGGCGGTATGTATTTTAAATATTTTTATAAAAATGTGAAATACCAATGCAATAAGATACCATGCAATATAATTTTTAAGCGGCACAACATCATTATTCCAACGCCACATGTCGAGGTATGGTGCTGTCTGTTCGAGCAACAGGTCATATAGTAGCATAATTCCGGGAGCAACCAGGGCCGATAGCAATGTATTCAGTTTTATTCGCGAAACAACACCTGACGAGAGATAAACCAATAGAAGCCAGTTGATACCAATTAGCAGCGGTGTTTCCCATAATTTGGGCCCGAGTCCCCTGCCATACCTGTATTCACCGAAGATGAGCCCGGTATTTACCCCGGCTACTTCAATGAGAAAGCCTGCAATAAATATCGAAATAAAAACAATGATGGTAGCTTTATCGAAAGCCTTTTCGTGAAAGAGCATCACGGCAAGAAAGCTTAACAGTAAAGCAACCGGGGTTAATTTCAGAAAAACCGGGTTTGTAAACGGGATGATCATACCGGCCAGGCCAATGGCATAGAAAGATATGAAAAAAGACTTTACCTTCTGTTCCCGGTTCCTGAGATTGGCGATATTGGCAATAATTCTGGCAACCATGACAGCGTTCATAAGGTTTTTTCAACAGACTGCTGCACACGGTCAGCTATTTTTTTAAACCACACCGTATAGTTTTCAGGGTTTTGTACCATGTCCTTTTTCAGGTCATCAAAACCTGTGTATTTCCAGTCCATTACTTCACGAGGATCGGCAACCGGTTCCTGGTCTGTGACCCCATAAAAAACATGGTCGAGCTCGTGTTCTGTGAGGCCGTTATCGAGTTTTTCTTTATATATAAATGAAAACAAAGCAGAAAGCCCGCATTGGATGCCAAGTTCCTCCATGAGCCTGCGGCTTGCAGCATCGTGGTTCGGTTCACCGGGCAGGGGATGGCTGCATGTGGCATTGGTCCACAGTCCTCCCGAATGATATTTGTTCGTGTCCCTGCGTTGAAGCAGCCATTCACCTTTTGAATTAAAAATAAATACCGAGATGGCCCTGTGCAACAGCGCTTTTTCATGGGCTTCCATTTTATCCATTAAACCCAGTTCCCTGTCTTTTTCGTCAACTAAAATAACCTGGGGTCCTTTCATTCAGATAAGTTTTAATTTGTAATCAAATGATGCTTTTATCAGAAGTAAAAATTTCCTGATATTCGAAATCCGTATCCTTGAATTTATGATGTTACGGGCAGGTGTATGCTGGATTTTCCTTAAAAGGCTTTTGTAATAGTAATAAGCAATAAGCACTGCCAGCTTTGACCTTCCGGGAAGTTGCCTGATACCAGAAAAGGCAATCTCAAAATCTTTTTGAATATCTGCTATAAGCTGGTTTTTTATCGTATTGTCGAGCTGGTTTTCTGTGAGTTCAGGAAAGTATTTCCTGCCCAGGTTTTCAATATCATTTTTAAGGTCGCGCAGAAAATTTACCTTCTGAAAGGCAGAACCCAGTTTCATGGCAGGTAGTTTTAGCTGTTCGTATAACTCTCTGTTGCCTTTGCAGAATACTTTCAGGCACATTAAACCTACCACGTCGGCAGAGCCATAAATATATTCATTTGTTTCGGAATGATTGCTGTAATTGTTTTTTACAAGGTCTGTCTTCATGCTGTTTAGAAATGACATAACATGTTCATCAGGTATATCATATTTCTTAACGACATACTGGAATGCATTCAGAACGGGGTTTGAGCTAATGCCATGCTTTACGGCATCGTGATAGGCTTCTTCAAATTTAGACAGCAGGTATTCTTTATCAAAGTCATGAAAGGTGTCAACAATTTCATCAGCCACCCTCACGAAACCATAAATACTGTATATGGCATTTCGTGTTTCTTTATCGAACATGCCCGTGGCCAATGAAAAAGAGGTGCTGTAACGCTCTGTTATCAGTTTGCTGGTTTCAATTGAGACATGGTGGAACAAGTCCTTCTGCATAAAAATCATATTAAAGATGAAATTTAGTACATTTTAATTATAGTTATATTAACTCTGTATTAAATAACATCAGAAACCAATATTTTGTTTAGGTTTTGACAGATAATTGTTAAACATATCTTATGTGTAAGTATTTAGGCATGATGAACAATTTTTATTTCTACTGTATAAAAATAATAGTATCGGAGAGTAACGACCAGTTAATGAAGGGCAGGAGGGCAAATAAAAAAACCACCCTTATTTTACCTGTCTGACATTGCATTTTGACTTAAGGCATCAGGGTGGTTTAAAGATATTTTTGTTTCAGGTTTTTATGAACCTTCACCGAATACTTTTCTGTAGTGGTAACCGTAAATGCTGAAAGTAACGGCCATAGGGAAAAGCCTGGGCTTTTTTAATAAGCTCCACAGCAATAATTCCCAGTAATACTTTCTATTTTTGTTCAATATGCCAATGATCAGCATAGATTTTGTAAGGGCAATGATTTCGTTGAAAGATATTTTCCTTGATGCTTTTAAAGGAGGGTTAAAACTGCGTAAAAACATCATCACCCTTTGGTAATAAGCCTTGCTGGAGTATATACCGTTGATTATTTTTCTGTACCCGGCCATCAGCTCTTCTTTATTCATTTTCGGGATGAAATTCATTGAATAGTTGGTATTATCCCCGCGCCAGTCTTCCACGATACGGCCTTCTTCCATCAGCCTTTTGTAAAGCCTTGTCCGGCGGGGAGCGTTCAGCAACCCTACCATGGCAGAAACTATACCGCTTTTCTGTATAAAATCTATCTGCCGCTGGAAAATGTTTGGCGGATCGTGGTCAAAGCCTACAATGAACCCTGCCATCACTTCAAGGCCTGCCATCTGCATTGTTTTTACCGACTCTATAAGGTTGCGGTTGTTGTTCTGCACCTTGTTACATTCGGCAAGGCTTTCTTCTTCTGGGGTTTCGATGCCGACAAACACTTTAATAAACCCCGCCCCGACCATCATGGCCATCAGTTCGGGGTCGTCGGCAAGGTTTACCGATGCCTCGGTGGTAAAGCTAAACGGGTAGCGATGCCGGGTCATCCAATCGGTAATGGCCGGCAGCAGGTCATTTTTCAATACTTTTTTGTTGCCGATAAAGTTATCATCTACAAAAAATACCGGCCCCTTCCAGTTGTTTTCAAGCAGGTTTTCAAGCTCCGCGATAATCTGCGCGGTAGTTTTCACCCGCACTTTGTGCCCGAAAAGCGCTGTTATATCACAAAATTCGCAGTTAAAAGGACAACCCCGGGTAAACTGGATACTGGCTGTGGCATATTTCTTTAATTCGAGCAGAGAATAGTCTGGTATTGGCGATTCAGCAAGTTCTGCAAACTCATCTGTCTGATAAACCCTTTTTAAACACCCATTTTCAAGGTCTTTTAAAAATTGGGGTAGTGTAATTTCAGCCTCGTTGAGCACAAGATGGTCAATGTCTGCAAAGGATTTAGAATCGGCGCTGAACAATGGACCGCCGGCAACAATTTTTTTGCCCAGGGCTTTGCATTGCTTCATAACATCATTTACCGACTGATACTGGATAGACATGGCGCTGATAAAAACATAATCTGCCCAGCGGATATCTTCCTCTTTTAGCTTTGAAACGTTTAAGTCGGTTAATTTTTTTTCCCATTCGGAGGGGAGCAAAGCAGCAACAGTAATTAATCCAAGCGGAGGATTGGCTGCCTTTTTTGAAATAAATTTTAATGCATATTTATAGCTCCAGAAGGTTTCCGGATACCTGGGATGGATAAGTAATATTTTCATGTCTTTCGGTTTTTTAGTTTTCGCCGGACAAAATTATTTGGTATCCGGATTCCGAAAAAACAATTGGGATGTACTGCGTAAATAAGGGATTAAAGTAAGTTTTTTGTGACTAATTATATTCGTCAGGGGTGAATGTTATTCGCCTGTCAGCCTGTGGTAATGGCCTCTTTTACAGCAAGCAGGTATTGTCTCGAAACCGGGACATCGCCGCTAAAGCCTGAAAGTTTAAGCCTGTAACCGGCATAATCGTGCTTAAAATCATATACATGCTTTTTGTTGATGATGCAGGTACGGTGGCACCTGATAAACTGCGCATGTTTTTTCAACTGGTTTTCGATGTTTTTTAAAGTATTCCTGATCAGTTTTTGCTGAACCTTTTCTTCTTCCTTATAAAATATCTCCACGTAATTGTCTGCCGATTTAATAAGAACAATACTATCGGTCTTCAATTTAACTATCTCCGATTTGTTTTCGGAGGTGAAAACCTCCTCGGGATTCTCTTTTATAGCGGTTTGCAGAATCTGGCCCGAAAGGTTTCGGTTCTTGTCAAGCAGGGCATGCAGCATTATTCTCATCGAGTTGCGCTCGTCATTTGATCTGAGCGCTGCTGTTGCTGCAAAGCATATGATAACTATTTTAAATACCAGGAAGAAAGACATCCGTATTCCTCCCACATATCTTATATAAAACACAAATGCAACTGAAGAAAAGGCCCATATTGAGAAATAGAGCAATTCGGAGTGAAGGTTAAACTTTTCAAATTCAGAAATTGAAGGATACAGGGTGGGCAGCAGGATACGAAAAAACCACATGAGTACCATTATGATCCCCGCCAGGCCTGCATTAAAGAGCAATTGCTCATTAAGAAAGGGCATAATCTGTCCGAAAGGCTGAAAAAAGAGTACAAACAAGTAAAGTCCGATGCCAATGGTAAAGATGAGTTTTAGGTTTGCTATAAGTTCATCTAACGAATTATTCCTGTTCATAATTTATGCTTTATTTGCCTGCCCTAAAAAAAGGCCACTGGCAAAAATAGCAATGTTGGGGATAAATTTGAGCCTCAGGGGGTGAATATTTCATTCAGTTTGATAAGTTTGTAAAATGATTTCGATATGAAAGCGCTGACTGTTATATTTTTCAGCTCATGGAAATTTGCAGCAACATTTCCGTTTGCCGTATATGTTTTAAAGATGAACGGTGTTGAAATTCTTCTTTACACCAATCTGGGCGGCATTATCGGGGCCCTTACATTTCTTTATTTCTCGGAATTATTCATCAGGTTATGGAACAGGTACTGGCCGGAAAAGCTGAAGTTCGGTAAATCGGACAGGAAACTTTTTACAAAGGGCAACAGGAGGATCATCCGCATTAAATCGAAATACGGGCTTACAGGGATTGTTATCTTAAGCCCTGTATTGCTGTCAATTCCGGTCGGAGCATTTCTTACCGTGAAATATTACGGTCTGCGTACAAAGAACATCCTATGGCTTATTGCAGGCCAGGTATCATGGTCGGTAATATACACTTTTTTTTACCTCAAGATAAAGACGGCGGTATTTTAAATGGTAATAAGCAGATTACACAATTCCAATGTTTCATAAGGATTAAAAACAACTTTTAAAAGCAGATGGCACGCTTTTCTTTTGTAAAGTTTATCACTACTGTCCGAATAACATATTTTTTACATTAAAAATCCTCTGATATGAAAAGGTTTAGTGATAGAGGCTTTCTAAAAAATCGCCATTTAGTCATTCCGAACTCCCGCCTGCCTTAACCCAATTTGCAGCTATCCGCTCAAAAATTTTTGATTGATAAGGGTTCTGTCATTTTCGGGTTCAGGTTTGTGTACTACAGAT
>JAFGPL010000044.1 GCA_016936215.1 Bacteroidales bacterium | reverse complement strand
TTTTTTAAAGCGACTGGTAGAAATTCAATCCGATCCAGTATCGGTTCCTGGCCTGCCCGTGAATGAACGAATCGAGCCGGTAATCCAGTCCGAACTCCAGCTTTTGCTTTGGCGAAAAAGCATAGCCGATGAATGCCGCAGCCCTGATCTCCAGGTCAAACACATCATATTGAATTGAGCCCAGGTATTCATTGCTGAGCTTGATGAAGAATTCCATAGGGTCGAGCGATAGCCCCTGTAATGGAACCTCCGAAGACAAACGGTAACGAAGCCTGTATTCGGGGGCATCGTCTTTTCCAAAGGTCTGATCGGCGGATACCCTGTGCGAAAGCCTGAACCCTGCATACCCCTTCACGAAACTGACCTGCTGGATGGCCCGGTGTTGGACGCGGTTCTGCCCAACGCGCAGCAGGTACCCACCAGCCGCGGAGGTATTGATGCCGATCTTTTTTGCAGCTACGAGCGCCAGATCCGTCAGCAGGTATTCGTAGTCAAAGTTTCCCCGGTAAAGTGACTGCCTCGACTCGGCCTTGAAATTGAGCGACCAGTCTTCAGGGAGTTTTTTATTCAGATTGACCGAAGGCAGAAACCCCAGCAGATAGTTGGTCTGGGCCATCGTGAGCAGAGGCAACAGGCTGACTAACAAGAAAAATAGCAGGTAGCGTTTCATGTTAGAATATAATATTGTCCGTTCTTTTCAAAGTAAGCTGTGATCTCCGGAGAAATTCTCCCGTTCCGGAAAACAAATATTCCATCATCACCCAGCAGCCCTCCATTTTGGTGGAGATCACCAGTTCGTAATGGATCACCAAGCCGCCCTGGCCTGTCTGTTCCCTGAAGTATGCCAGCACTGCCCCCTCCTCGCCCAAATATTGCATCTGGGCCTTTTCGATCTTATACTTACCGTGTTCCGCCTGCAGGTAAGCACTGATCAGGCCAAAGGCGGCTTCAGGTATGTCGTTCGCCCCGATGCCAATCTCGACATCTTCAAAGGTACCGGTGGCCGAGAATTCGATGCTGTACAGCTGCCTGTCGTACCTGGTCTTGGCTTCGAATGAAGTGGTGTCGTATCCGACTTCGCGGTACCACCTGACCTTTGTTCCAAACCCAAGTGAGTCGACAAAGCTTACGGCCTGTTCCGGCACCTCAGCTTCGCCGATGCGGAATTCCTTTTCGTATTTATACTGGGCAGCAACACTGACTGCTATAAAGGAAAACAGCAGGAATGCAAGGTTCTTTTTCATCGGGCAAATAAATTTTTCCTGAAATTAACTATTATCTCAATAGACAGATATGAGGGTCTTTTTGTTCAAAACTGACACTCATAAGACAACATCTTCAACATTTCTTCTGTAAGCGTAGGGCATTTTATCCGCATAGCCATACCTGATGAGCAGCAAAGGATGTTTGTTTTCCATTTTTCACTTATTGATCCTGAATGTTTTGCTTGCCACTGACGGTTGGTGGTATGTTTTTGTTGCCGATTTCGAAGCACTTTCGTGTCAGGTTACAATTAGTTTTGATACGAGCCGTGCCGCCCGAATACGCAATGCAAAGGCAATTAACTATACCGCATGGTATTCATTTTGTCTATTTGATATTTTTCCTCCTTTCAACTTCTTTCTTCAACGCAAGGTTCATATGTTGATAACCCAATTCGGTCTTTGTTATCATGCCACCCATAAATAAAACAATTGGCCCTGTAAATCTTTCAACTTGTCTGAACCGGGTTTTACCATCAGTTATGGGCTCCAGTATAAAAGCATGATCACCGCGATATAATATCTTCAGGAAACTTCCACCCCAAAGAATTTTTTCATTTGGTTTCACTTCAAATACTTCAGGCTTAAAGATCATTGGTTTCATATCGGGTGGAGTCACTTTTATTCTCAGATATTCACCGACTTTAAGATCCCCTTCAACCATGGGAATAAATGGATTCCATACTTCCCATGACTTAAAGTCTAAAAGAACATTCCAGATTTCTTGTGGTTTTGCATCAATGTCAATCCATTCGTCAATAATTCGATTCATGGCTTTTGATTTTTTCTCATTCATAATGTACTTTTAACTTAAGTTCTATTTTCACACTTGGTGGTAACGGTCGGGGGAAAGGCCCGTTTAAATGGGCTCTACACATTGTCACAGTGCGTTATTGTTCTTGTTAATAAGATTTACAATGATTTTTATGATCGTTTCTTTTTCTTCTGGTTTACTCACAGCTATCATCAGAGTTAATGCAACCAACGCGTTATCAGCAATCCTTTTATCACCAAGTTCATTATATAATATTCCATTTCTTTCAAGGAATAATAAAAATATAAATGCAGCTATTCTCTTGTTTCCGTCAACAAACGAATGATTTTTTGTTATTAAGTATAAAAGATTTGCAGCCTTTTCTTCGATACTTGGATAAAGATCTTTGTTGTCAAATGTTTGGTATATAGCTGATATAGAACTTTTAAAGGAATTGTCTTTTTCGCGACCAAATAGTTTGCTATTTCCGTGTTTCTTTTTTACAAGGTTAATCCGATCAATAGCTTCTTCGTATGTTAGGATAAAGGTTTCCTTTCTTGTGGTTTTCTGGATTTTTAAAGTTTGGTAATCATATTGGTCCAGGATGTCCAAGGCGTAAGCATAATCAGAGATTATTTTTAACAATCCACCGCTCTCATCATTGGATAATGATTTTTGACCTATAATATCCCCCAGGATTTTTACAGATCTGTGTAAGTCTTTAAGTTGCCTGTTTTCTAGGGTTAGTTTCTTTTCATTTAAAGCGAAACCTTTAACTAGGTAATCCTTAAGGATTTTATTTGACCAGATCCGAAATTCCGTTCCTCTTTTGGAATTAACTCGGTAGCCTACAGCAATTATTATATCTAGATTATAATACTTTATTTTTCTTGTAATCTTACGCCCACCTTCTTTTTGAACTTGTGCAATTTTTGCACAAGTTGCTTTTTCTTCTAATTCGTTACTTTTATAAATTTTCGAGATGTGTCGGTTTATGGAGGTGCGATTTGTTTCAAATAGAGATTCTAATTGATATTGATTAAGCCAAACTGTTTCCTTTTCAAGCTTGACTTCAATTTCAGTTTTTCCATCTTTGGAAGTAAAAATTTGAATCTCCGATTTATCCATGATGTATCATTTCAAAGGTAAGGATCGTTTCCTGAAAATATTTTTGCCAGGCGAATTAATTAATGCACAGTAACGGTCAAGTATAAGAGCAGTAGCGGATTTCAAGGCGATTTCCTGTCCGCTACCACCAAAGTTTCTTAAATGCACAGACCTTGAATTTACCACTTCACCCGCTATAGCTCTTATACAATGTTGGGGGTTCGTGCTTATTTTCACCCTATATTTCGAATTTAATCAGTGAAAATAGATCCCGAAGTAATTGAATTAAAAATCAAATAACTTACCAAATAAAACCTTTTTCTTTTTATATCGATAATCACTATCCCTTTAATAGTTTTGTCTTTCAGGACAACCCTCTGTTTGAATATTCCATACATTTTTGAAGAACGTTCAATAATTTTATCAAGTTCTCCACGGTCAAGCCAAACACCCCGACATTATGGACAA
>JAFGPL010000004.1 GCA_016936215.1 Bacteroidales bacterium | reverse complement strand
TTACCCTTGAAGATGATATTGACATCAGCAGGGGAGACATGATCGTAAAAGAAAACAACCTGCCGCAGGTAAGCCAGGATATTACATTAATGATCTGCTGGCTTAACGAGAAACCGATGCGTCTTGGGGGTAAATACAACCTGAAACATACCTCAAAAGATGTTAAGTGCATCGTGAAAGATGTAAACTTTAAAGTAAACATCAACAATCTCGAAAAAAATTTTGAAGACAGGAATATCGGCCTGAACGAAATTGCACAGGTGACCATAAGAACCACACAACCGCTATGTTTCGATTCATACCGGAAGAACCGCAATACCGGCAGCCTCATCCTGATAGATGAAGGCACCAATGAAACGGTAGGCGCCGGAATGATTGTGTGATTTTTTAGGCATAAAAATTAAAAGATTTTATTACTTTTGCACTCTGTCATTAAAAAACAGATTTAAAACACCGGGGTGTGGTCCCCATTACTATCGGGATTGGATAGCGTACCACGCCACGGGCGTGGTGGTCGGAAGACCGTATCCATGTTCATACATAGTATTGACGTTCTTAAAATATTTCGGGGTGTGGCGCAGTTGGCTAGCGTACTTGCATGGGGTGCAAGTGGTCGGAAGTTCGAGTCTTCTCACCCCGACTTTATTAAAAAGGGCTTTTTAGCCCTTTTTTTTATAACAAAATACAACCTATGTATACCACTTACATCCTCTACAGCAAAACCTTGCAAAAATACTATACCTGGCAAACAGGTGACCTTGAAAGACGTTTGACAGAGCACAATCGGGGCAAAACAGCATTTATGAAACAAGGTATTCCATGGGTAATTGTATATAAAAAAGATTTTGTTGAAAGGGCAGAAGCGATGAATCTGGAAAAAAAAATAAAAAAAAGGGGCGCAAAAAGATTTTTAACCGATCAATGAATTGGGACCACGCCACGGGCTTGTTGGTCGGAAGTTCGGGTCTTCTCACGACCTAAAAGCTGTCTTATTTGAGGCAGCTTTTTTTTTGATTGGATGTCACAGGGCTCCCCTGTTCATAGAATAACTTGGGTTAAGTGTTGCTAAATCAGACTTACCCTGTTTATCTGTAAGTTAAACTGCTATAATAAGCGAATTACTAAAAGGGTATAAAAAATGGTAGTTAATCAATTATTTTCTTATGAATTATCAACTCATTCTTATCGGAGCTATCTCCATCAGTTATAGACATTTTTCCATTTGTTGTATCGAATTCCAGACATATCCAGCCAATTTCTTCAGAATTATTGAGAATAAGTTTATAAGCTAAAAAAAAGAAATCAGCATTTTCAGATAAGATAGTCCAGGTTCTATCCCAATTTTGATAATCTCTATCAATACTAATTAAATCAGCACTGTACCCACTCCAATCAGCATTCGAATTTAAAGCTTTTCTTATTGTATCATTAATATTAAGGAATAAATGACCGACATTATTACGATATAATAATTGATTTTGGTTTAATGGTCTTATCGAACCAGTAATACTTCCACCCGAAGAAGGTTCGTCATATGTTGCAAACTCTTTGTAACTAATTACAAAGTCAAATATTTGGTCAGAATTAAAATCCAACGAATCAGTTATTGGCATCTCTGGCTTTAATGAATATAAATCAATATCGGTTAAATTTATATTTTTTTCACAGGCGACAATCAGTATCAAACTATTTATTATCAAGATTAAATTTCGCATATTATATATTTATTGTGGTTTTAAATAAGATGCCATGATATTTACTTTGGTTGCGTGGATAGCGCATTTGGTTCACAAAGATGAAACCGAATCTGGATTTTTCATCCGATTTCTTTCAAACATATTGCTGAATTAAGTTAAATTGAATTGTCTTACTTCCCTGAACTTCCACCTGCCTTGGCTTTACAGCGGGAATGTATTTCAGGATATATATTATATGCTGAAATAAACGCTTTTTCAAACTCTAACCCGCCATAAATTATGTTTTCTCAAGGGTTCCCTCAGAAGCGAATGTGGCCCGATTTTTTTCCGGTAACATAATTCCTTTATAATACCAGATTTTTGATATATTTGGTTAACACTAAATTTTATATTACTCCAATGAAAGCCAATATGCTTAATCGCAGAAAATTTTTTTCTTTCCTGGGGACAGGAACCGTAGCCCTTGCCCTTAAACCCTGGCAGGTAATGGGTTCAAATACCGTTTTCAACGATGATAAACCGCTGACCAACATCGCCGACGCAGCAAAAACACCCCGGAACAAATGGTCTATGCCGGGTGCATACCCCGGCAGGGTAATCTCTGTTAAAAATACCAAAGCTGTTATAAACGATGAACCTGTTGAAGAGGAAGCCTACCTTATGATAAAAGAGGCCATGCTCAGCCTTACCAAACAGGACAGCCTTGAAAAGGCATGGGGGACTTTTGTGAGCCCCGGCGAAAGAATTGGCCTGAAAGTAAATCCGATAGGCGGCAGGCTGCTGTCAACAAGCCATGCTGTTACCCGGTCGGTGATTAAACAGTTGGTTGAAAGCGGCATAAAAAAAGAGCATATCGTTATATGGGACAGGCGCGAAATGGACCTGAAAGAAACCGGTTTCACTTCAGAAAACTATCCCGGCATAACAATTGCCGGCACCGAACTGATGGACAATAGCGGGTCTTTTTACGACAAAGATGGCAAGCTTTACGGCGAAGCAAACATTGACAGGGAATGGTTTTACCTGGCCGATGTTGAAGGGGAGTACGATGCCGAAACGATGCCATACATGATCAATGGCGGAAAATACTCGTATTTCTCAAAAATTGTTACCCGCGGCCTTGATAAGATCATCAACATACCCATACTGAAGAATGCAGGCAGCTCGATTACCAATGCCATGAAAAATCTTGCATATGGGGCCATAACTAATACAGGCAGGCTGCATGCCAGGCTATGGAACGACACCTGCGCTGAAGTTTGTGCCTTTGCCCCCATACGCGACAAAGTGGTATTGAATATCTGCGACGCGCTGCGCGGGTGTTTCAATGGCGGGCCGGGCGCTAACCCGCAATTTATCTGCAATTATAACACCATTCTTGTTGCCACCGATCCTGTTGCCCTCGACAGGGTAGCTTATGACATTGTTGCCCAAAAACGTATCGCCGAAGGTATTCAGAAATCTTCAACCCCCGAGCTGCTTACTTTTCTTGGCATGTCATCAGCCCTGGGACTGGGCATTTCAGATATTGATAAAATCGAACTCACGCTGGCTGACCTGGGATGAAACAAATGACACCCTTTTTTAAACATGTCGTTAAGATGAAATACTGTCTGATATTTTGTTTTTTAATGATCCTGGTTCCGGATTGCTTCTCCCTTGTCCCCTCCCCTTTTCCTTATGTAACCGAAGACGACCTGCCCGGTGCCCGGTTCGAAAAACCAAAAATATATACCCGGGAGTCTCTTTATGGTTACATCAACGGGGCAGCAGAACTTTACCTCGAATATGGTTTCACCAATGCATGGATATGTGAAATTATCTGGATGGGTGGAAAATATACCGCCGAAATATACAGGATGGGAAACCCCGAAGATGCTTTCGGGATTTTTTCCGTCTCCCGCTGGCAGTGCAAAAACGTACCGTCACTTTCACCTTTTTCCTGTCACACACGTTACCAATTGCAGGTATGTTCAGGGTCATTTTATATCAGCATAATAAATGGCACGGCTAGTAGCACCGACAGCATCACCCCTGTGAAAATTGCACAGGCAATCGTCCGAAAAATACATGAAGCGCCGGCAGATATTTCGTATTACCTCCCCGGCCTGCAACCGGAAACAATTAACCAAAAGGCCATACTGGCCAGGGGCAGGCTGGGTGTGATGAACGGCGCGCCCGACTGGGAAGATTTTTTCGAAAGTGCAAAAGGTTATACAACTGTTATTTTACACGAAGGGGATACAATTTTTCTCTCGGTAAGGTTTACAACAAAAGAAGATCTTAACGGATTCATGGTTTCGCGCAACTGGGACCCTCAAACCATAAACACTGAAAAAACAAAAATGCCCACCGGTGAAATTGTCTCCCTGATATCTGATCATCACCTGCTGATTGAGATGAGAACCACGATTTAACCAGTAGCAAGCTTTTTGGCCAACTGATGGCACATATCATGCCTGCTATCGCCTGAGTGTGCTTTAATCCATTTTAACTCAAGGAGTTTTCCTTCGCCCAATTTATCAAGTTGTTGCCAGTGTTCAGCGTATTTTACCTTTCGTCCGTGTGCCATCTGCCAGTCGTTTAGTTTCCAGAAATGAACCCATTGTACAAGGCCTCGTATCACAAAACGGCTGTCGGTATTGACCTGTACCTCATCAACCATGTTTAACCGACTCAATCCTTCCTTCACGGCGACAAGCTCTGTAAGGCTGCTGCTTCCACCCGTAAATGAGCCATGAAAGGTTTCTTCCCCACCGTCCTTTTGCACAATCATCCCTGCAAAGGCAGACCTGTCTGTTACTTTTGCATAAGAACCGTCTGTAATCAATTTTATGATACCCGTGGTTTCCACATCGCTGACACTGATAAGAGGAACACTGCCGCGCCTGTCTATACGGATAAAATGGTTGTAGTCACGGTCGTTAATGAATGTAAAATCTTGTATGAAAACACACTGAATTTGTTGTCCGGGCACCGGTTTACCATTTAGCGCCGACTTAATGATTTTCTGAAGCTGGACCTTGTTGTGGACAAGTATCTCAGAAAGGTTGTTGTTTTCATTAAATGTAAATCCGGCATGTTCTTCATCATAGGTTACCATCACACGCCCTGATCCGTCTGAAACTTCAAAGCTTATTCTTCTGTTGCCGACAGCTATTACGGTTAATAATAAATTTTTTCTGGTCACTATTTACATTAAAGAGTTTTTCAATGTCATTTAGAAAAGTTTGAGAACCTAAGAAAAAGTCTCCTTTTCATCATCAGTTTATATATCGTGTTTGAAAGCACAAGTTATTAATATTTCCATAAATATATGCCAATGTCGTTTTATTAAGCACTTCTTTACATTGCATGCCTTCAAAAATACAATATCCCGGCAGGCCGGGTCTCAAGGTGACTGCCAGAATGGGTGCCTGCCTGTCTTTGCGCAGCAGCAGGCTGAGAGTTGAAGTCTAACTATCTTCATAAAACATCATTAAAATATCTGAATAAAAAAACCGTGCCCCCGGGATTAAAAAATATCCTCCTTTTCATTTAATGGCAGCGTAAACGAAAAGCAGGTCTCCTTGTTGTGTTTGCTTTCAACAGTGAGCGTTCCGCGGTTTAAAGTTATAAATTCCTTAACGATTTTTAAACCCAGCCCGGTACCCTTTTCTTTTTTGGTACCGTAAGTGGAATAGTACTCCGAATCTGAAAGAATTTTTTGAATATTTACTTTTGAAATACCGCTCCCCGAATTTGTAATGCTTATCCTCATTTCATTATCTTTCTGCTCAATACCAATGCCCACAAACCCATTCAATTGAGTGAATTTAACGGCATTCTCCAGGAGATTGCGAACGATCAGCTTTACCATATCTTCATCGGCAAAAGCTATGTATTTACCTGAATAACTGGTATGCATCTCGATACCTTTTTCTTTTGCCCTGAAATTAATGTGTTTAATATTCTGATCAATGATTGAAGCCAGTTCAATTGTCCCTGGATTATACTGAATCATATTTCTGTTCAGTTTTGCCCAGTTTAAAAGGTTTTCGAGCAGGTAATAAGTATTTTGCGAAAGTTCTTTCTGTGATTTTATGAATTGGCGGAACATTTTATCATCCTGCATCCTTTCATCGGCCAATATTTCAGAAATATTCATAATAGAACCGATCGGCCCCCGGAGGTCATGTGAAATTAAAGAGAACATTTTATCCTTTGTGGCATTGAGTTTGTGCAACTCCAGCTCGGCTTCCTTCCTTTCTGTAATGTCCTCCATAAGGGTAAAAACATATTGTAGTTCGGAGGTCTTGCTGAATAGCGGTACAATGTATGAAGAAAGGTACAATGTTTTACCCCAATTAGAAGTATATTTCAATTCAAGGTGCTGTCTCCTTCCGGTTTCGACACACTTTTAAATACAGCGGCATAACCGTTTTCTATTAAAACGGGGAATTTCAGCACATTAATCTGTTTCGTTGCCTCCAGTCCCGGAGAACCCAAAAGTTCAAGCAACTGTTGATTACCGTCTGTAATCTGACCATCCCGGGTTGCAATATAAATCCCGAGCGGGGACTGTTCGAACAATAACCTGAACTTGGCTGTATTTTCAATAAATGCCTCCTGCATGCGCTTCTGTTCATCAATATCGGTATGGGTACCGATTATCCTTAATGGTTGTCCGTCTTCAGCCCTGCTGATTACTTTACCGCGGTCAAGTATCCATTTATATTCGCCGTTTTTACATAACACACGGTGCTCATTCTGGTATATTGGAGTCAATCCGTCTATATGTTTTTTAAGGTCTGCGTACACACTTTCCTTATCATCAGGGTGTACCCGCTTATCCCATTCTTCCAGAACAGGCTCTATTTCTGAATCTTCGTAACCAAGCATTCTTTTCCATTGCCTGGAAAAGAATACCTGGTTGGTTTGTGCATTCCAGTCCCATAGTCCAAGACCGCTCCCGTCTACCGAAAACTGCCAGCGCAACTGGTTGTCTTTAAGTTCTTTTTCTGCATTTTTACGGTCAGTAATATCAATAATGTTGGAAATGATATGTTTTTCGCCCTTGATTTTTATTATTTCAGATGATAAGAGACATGTAATGATCTCCCCGTTTTTTTTCCTGAATTGAAACTCAAGGTTTTTAACAGGCATATTATTTGAAAGCTGACCGGCAAAAATCTCCCTGTCTGATGGGTTTACCCAGATGTTTATTTCGAATGACGATTTGTTTTTGATCTCGGAGAGGGAATAGCCTGATAATTCTTCAAATTTTTCATTTATATCCAGAATAGCACCCTCCGGAAAACTTGTAATTGCTTTAGCTATTGAAGACTTATAGAAAGCTACCGTGAATTTCTCATCGCTTTCTTTCAGGTTTTGCTGAATTTTTCTTAATTCACTGGAATCGTGAATTGTAATAACAGTGCAAAGGTTATCACTTAACTTACACTCTTCAATCAGCATGGCCATCCCGAATACTTCACCATTCTTTCTTAAGCCTGTAGTTTCAAATTGTGCAGAGAGGCTATCCTGTTGCATCCCCAGGACATATGGCTCAATTTTGTCACGTTCCGGAGCCGCTAACTGCAATAAAACCGAAGTACCTTTTAGTTCTTCGGGTGAATCATAACCAAACAAGTCAAGGTAAGCATGGTTTACAAAATCGTATGTGCCGTTTTTAAGAATACATATTGCATCCTTCGAATTCCGTATGATAAATGAAAATTTGGTCACATTTTCCCTGCTCTGCTCAAGCTGCGTCTTTAACTTGTCGAATTCATTTTTTAAATCCTGGTACGATAGCTTTTCTTCTTTCATAAAAATGATTTTCCATATTAAATTTATGGATTTTATATGTTATTATGAAAAATATTTTTAAAAATTTCCCGTCGTAAAAAATTCTCTAACAATTTATTTATTTGTTATTTATAAAAAATTAAAGCAAATCCTATGCCTGTTTTTCAATTCGCTTCATAATTTTTTTTGCTTCAACTGCCACTACCTTTCGCTTTGAACCAAGATAGGGTTCAGCAAGTTTACCGATTTCTTTTGAGTAATGTGGCTGATGATCAAGTATATTGCTAAAACCTCTGAAAACCTGTTTCGCATGTTTCTCACCCCAAATCCCCAATGCGCTTTTAAGGGCTTTAAATGCGTTTGCCGGAGCATCTTTACCGGCCCGGGCATAATTGGCAATGGCGTCTATCGTGTAGTCACGTACGATGGTACTTTTTTCTTTTTCAATAATCTCTGACAGTTCTGGCAGCACAGAAAAAATAAACTCAGGTACCTTGTCTGCAATAAACGAAAGTGTATGAACTGCCTCCCACCTGGTCTTGGTGTCTTTGGCCGGCAATAATGACAATACCTTATCTGCCAGCGGAACAACCAGGCCGGGATGATTCTCTGAGACCATTGTAAAAACTTCGATACAATCTGACTGAATTTTCTTGTCTTTGCTTAAAAAACCTTTTGCAATCTCGGAAAGCAATTCAGGATTTTCAATGCACTGCATGGCAACAAGCCTGTTTGATTTTTCGGTTTTATCTCCCTGTTGCGAAGAAAGTTGATCTGTTATGTTCATTTCTTTGATTATGTAATTATTAATGATGGTAAATTTATTTAAATGGTTTCAATATTCGAATTAAGAGTTTTTACTTTTCGTCTTTCTCCTTCATACCGGGAATTTTTCATTTTTATTATCCGGGTATCATCGTCTTTTTTTCAAAATTATGACAACAATCAGGTTGGCTGATGATATTTGTCCTTTTTTTCAGTAATGAAGGTTGGTAATTTTCAGTCTGGTAAAACCTTTTTTAGATTTTGTATCTCAAAGCATTAAAATATGTTTAACAAAATTATCGCCTCCACACTTCCTGTTCTTCCGAAAAAGCTTGTATGGGTTTTTTCAAAGAAATACATAGCAGGAGAAACCCTTGCAGATGCCCTCAGGGTTTCATCTGAACTAAATTCTGCTGGTATCGAGGTCTCGCTTGATGTTCTGGGCGAATTTGAAACAAGTGCAGAAAAAATCGAATATTATAAATCAGCCTATATAAACACCATAAACGAATCGGTAAAGGCAGGCATCAAAACCACCTTTTCTGTAAAACCCACCATGTTTGGGTTACTTTTAGATAAACAGCTTTGCTTCAAACACATTTACGAACTTGTACAACTGGCTTCACAGCATAACTGCATGGTGCGAATTGATATGGAAGATGCGACATGTACCACTCTTGAACTGGAATTGTTTAAAGAAATATACAATGATTTCCCCGATCATACCGGGATTGTTTTGCAGGCCTATCTGAAGCGCACACTTGAAGACCTGAAGGAACTCAACAAACTGAATAATCCGCATTCACCGGTTAATGTAAGGCTTTGCAAGGGTATTTATAACGAACCGGTAGAAATTGCTTACAAGAAAAAAGAAGAGATCAATTTGAACTTTATCGGGGAAATGGAATACCTGTTTGCCAATAAATTCTATGCAGCCATTGCCACCCACGATGAATCGCTGATAAATGCTGCCTACGAACTTATCTGGAAATACCATGTACCGAATAACATGGTGGAATTTCAGATGCTATATGGAGTAACACCCGAGTTAAGAAAGACCATAACAGGCAAAGGTTTCAAAATGAGGGTATATGTACCTTTCGGCAAAGACTGGTTTAATTATTCCACGCGCCGTCTGAAAGAGAACCCCAAAATGGTTTCACATATCGTAAAAGCATTGTTTATAAGAAAATAATTGTAATTTGCAGCACTTCTATTGCCGGGATTGCACACCCTGGGTAAGCAACCATCTCCGAAACTGTACCTCGACCACAAAAACCTTAACAATTTTCGATTCGGGCAGAAATTCCCTGAACTTATTTACATACTGATCTGTCAGTTCGGTTTCCTGGTGCTGAAATGCCATTATCTTCTGAAGTGTTTCCGTCACCTCTTTTTCGCTAAGGTTATTTTCATTCTGTTCAAAATAGAGCAAAAGGCTGTTGCGTTGCTGGTTAATAAGGTTTTTCCGGTTGGTAAAATCGTTATATACCGGCCAGAACTTTTCTTCCTCTTCCGGGGTAAGTTTCAACCTTTCACTAATAAATGCAATTTTCCTTGATTGTATTTTTTTTACCACGCCATTTTGCCTTACCTGTGCATTCAATGGCAGTATTGTTGCAATAACCAGTATGGAAATTATTCCTGATAATCTCTTTTTCATAACAGATGTATTTTAAATGTCATTCAATAATTCAATATCGCTAATATCTTCATAAATAAGGTAATCAACAACTTCTCCGGGTGTGATTTCACCGTTGGGGCCCCTTTCAGTGCTTTTCACAAACAATGCCTCGATAATGGTTTCTTCACTGTAGTAATAAATATTCTCTTCAATATTGACCAGTATTTCATCGCTGGTGAGAGACCTGCCCTCCCGGTAATTGTTCACGAAAAAATAAACCCCGGCAACAATAAGCAGAACAGCTGCTACCGATGCAAAAACATAGAGTGGCCTTAACCCGGGTAAAAACCTTCCGGCCACTTCGGGACTCTTCTCCCCGTGAACCTTATCACTGATCCTTTCTGATAGCGTATCGAAATAATCAGCAGGCACTTTCCAGGGATTCCCTTTCGGGATATCCTTCAACTGAGGAGCTGCTTTTTTCATGTTTTTCATGTTATCTCTTTGATGTTTTTAGTTCGAAAAGGTTTAATGGTTTTCAAGATATTTTTCAATTTTTGCAACCGCATGATGATAAGATGCCTTGAGCGCCCCCACAGATGTACCCAGTATTTCTGCCATCTCTTCATATTTCATTTCATCAAAATATTTCATATTAAAAACAATTCTCTGCTTTTCGGGGAGGGTAAGCAATGCCTTTTGAAGCTTTAGCTGTAAGGCATCCCCGTCAAAATATTCACCATTATCAATGCTGTTGCCAAGCTGCTTTTCAACATCGGTAATGGGCACAAAAAACTTTCTCCTGCGCTGTTTCAGCAGCATGAGGGCCTCGTTGGTGGCAATGCGGTAAAGCCAGGTGAACAGTGATGAGGCTTCGCGAAAATTTTCGAGGTTTTGCCATACTTTTAAAAAAGTATTTTGCAATGTATCGTCGGTATCGTGGTGGTCAATAAGAATTCTGCGCAGGTGCCAGTACAACCGCTCCTGGTATTTTCTAACTATCAGGTTAAAGGCATAATCCCGGCGCCCTTCCGAGCGAAAGATATCAAGCAGTTCTTTGTCACTGTAACCGGTAGCTTTTTCCTTCATCGCAAGCCTGTTTATCCTCTTTTCCCAGGTTCTTTAAAACTATACAAGGCTTTCCATACTATGGCCATCTGTCAGAATAACTGGGCAGATGCTGACCCTCCCGGCACGATGGTAACCGTTTTACTGATGGTATAGAGTGTTTGCCTTGCATTCTGTGCCCTGAATACCACACGATAGGTCCCCGGCTGGAGCAATAATGTTTCAATTTTTACATTCGGGTTCAGGTTGCATACCCATTCCTCCTGTTTGTTGCTTTTTCTCAAATAGATGCTTCCATAACCGGTAGATGATTTAATGATATTAAGTATCCCCGGACGCGGAATTTCAAGGGTGGTGGTATGATTCTGGCTGATCGCGATATTTTGCATGTTGATACGCGGCAACACAGGTATTTCAATATCATATTTACCGACAAGGTATTTTTCTTCTTCATACATTTTCTGAATGTTAAGCGTGGTTTTTTTACCTGCCTGTCTTACAAGGTATAATTGATCGCGGTACTGGTGACCGTCTTTAGTAATCACCTTTAATGTACCCTGGGGAACATCGGCAGCGATGATGGTGTGCTTGCCAACCGTAAGTTTAATATTTTTAACTGTAACAGGGGGTATGGTATGAACAGTTACATCGTATGTTATCAGGTGGTCAATTACAAGGGTGTCGGGAAGGCCGCGGTGGTTCATGGTATGCATGTAGTTGTATATAATCTTGCCGGAGTTATGGTCCCTGAACGTCATGTTCACGTTGGTCTCGGTAGGATTGCCATTGATGTCGAGCAGGTTTACCTGTGCCGTGGTGGCATTGAGCGCCTGGGAGATCACTACCTCCATTACCTCTCCGAATTTCTCCTCCTCTATGGCATTGTAATAATGCCCGATGCAATCGAAGGTTGCCTTGAAACCCTCATCAATACCTATTCCTATCACAAAAGGCTTAAGGGCAATACCCTGTTCCTGTAATTTGCGCGATACCTCACATGGGTCACCGTCGCATGCTTCGATGCCATCGGTAATAAGAATGATGATATTACGGCTGTTTTCGGTATCGGGCGGAAAGTCTTTCGACCCTGCCTCAAGCGACCCGGCAATGGGCGTAGTACCTTTGGGGATGACATACCTTAGTTTTTGCCTTATCTTAGGAGCATTGTTATCCCCGAAAGGGACCTCAAGTCTCGTATCGCTGCAGTCCTGTGGCGGCACAGGACTCTGGTGCCCGTATAGCCTTAATGCCATGCGGACATTGGGTACCGTTTCGAGGCTGTCAATAATGTGAATAAGCACGTTTCGTGCGATGTCTATCTTTTTGTTTTTCTGCCAGTATCCAAGCATGCTTTGCGATGCATCAAAAATAAACAGGATACGGGTATCGGGTGGCTGATATTTCAACCTTTCCTGGGCCGACACGACAGGTGCAAAAAACAGTAAAATCATCAGGTGGGGCAGAAATGCTTTAATGAACTTCATTGTTATACCGGTTTTCAGAATTTTTGCTGATGCTAAATATAGACCATTTTTAGATAAAAGCGGCTATCAGATATTCACATTACAATAACTTAAATCTGTGAAGTTTTATTATATCCTTGCCTGGTCTGCCGGTGAGATTTGTGCAAAAACCTGAATAATGTTGAAAAAAAGAGGCTGTCTTAAAAGTCAGCTCCACACAAAGATCGCTAAAATTATCGCAAAGCACGCAAAGAGTATTTCTTTGAATGATAGTTCTTTTGCGGATTTTGCGTTATTTATCTTTGCGTACTTCGCGTGGAATTAAAACACTTTTTAGTGTTTGTCCATAAAGTCGTGTGGCTGTTCTTTAAAGTTCGCAGACGAGGCGCGTGAAGTCCGGAAAAAGGGAGTTTAACATGCGTAAATGACCTTTTTGAGGACGAGCGCAACGAAGTATGCGGACTTTAAAGACAGACACTTTTTAGACAGCCCCTTTCACATACTATAATGAAATCTATTTATTTTCTGCCAGATACGCTGTAACCTGGTTAAACACATTATCTGCAGTAAAGCCAAGTTTCTCGTCCAGCACCTTGTAAGGGGCGGAATAGCCGAAATGATCCACACCTGCAACTTTGCCTTTTGGACCGACAAGCCCCTGCAGTGTGACAGGCAAACCGGCAGTCAACCCGAAACAGGGTATACCCGAAGGAAGAACTTTCTCCTGGTATGCCTTATCCTGATTTCTGAATAGTCCTTCTGAGATGGCAGAAACAATGCGTATTTTCAATCCTTTTTCTTTTTTCAGTTTTTCCGCTCCCGCCACCAGGGTGGAAACTTCCGAGCCGTTGGCCACGAGGATGACATCGGGTTTTCCTTCGCAATCCTGTACAATATAAGCGCCTTTAACAGCTTCCTGTGCATCCTGGTATCTTGTTGATCCGGTTTTGGCAGGAAGGGTTGTAATATTCTGGCGCGAAAGGATCAGCGCAGTAGGGGTTTTGGTATTCTCCAGCGCCATTTGCCATGCTAAGGTGGTCTCGTGGCAGTCGGCTGGCCTTAACACCAGCATGCTGTTGTCACCCGAATGGTTTTTGAGTTTCTCGAGCAACCGTATCTGTGCTTCCTGTTCCACAGGCTGATGGGTAGGGCCGTCTTCGCCCACCCTGAAGGCATCGTGTGTCCAGATAAACTTAACAGGTAGTTCCATAAGGGCCGACAGCCTGGCAGCAGGTTTCATGTAATCGGAGAAAACAAAGAATGTGCCGCATGCCGGTATTACCCCTCCATGCAAAGCCATGCCGTTTGCTATGGCCGCCATGGTTAATTCCGAAACCCCTGCTTGTAAGAACGAACCGCTAAAATCGCCTTTTGAAAAGGCTTTGGTATTTTTCAGGAAGCCATCGGTCTTATCGCTGTTTGAAAGGTCGGCTGAGGCCACGATCATATTTTCGACACTCTTTGCCAGGTAACCGAGAACAGTGGCCGAGGCAGCCCTGGTGGCAGCATCTTCTTTCTGTGCAACCTGACTGAAATCAACATCGGCGATTTTACCGGAGAAAAACAGGTCGAGCTTTTTGGCCAAACCGGGATTGGCTTTTGCCCATTTTTCTTCTTCAGCCTTTTTGGCTTGTGCCTGTTCGGCTTTTTTCTTCAAAACCTCTTTATAGTAATCCTCTACTTCAGGAAATATTTCAAATGGATTTTGCGGGTTACCACCCAGGTTTTCGATTGATTTTTCAAAAGATGCACCAGCTTCACCAAGCGGCATACCATGGGTTGAAGTTTTTCTTTCAAACGATTTTCCGTCAGGGGCAACAGCACCTTTTCCCATAATGGTTTTCCCGATAATCAGGGTAGGCTTCTGTTTTTCTTCGTTGGCTTCTTTCAGCGCTTTACGTATCTCATCAGGGTCGTTACCATTGATGGTTGTGACTTTCCAGCCCCATGCCTCATATTTTTTTGCCGTGTTTTCGCTTGTTACGGCATTGGTCTCGGTAGAAAGCTGAATATCGTTAGAATCATAAAACATAATAAGGTTGCTTAACCCAAGGTGACCTGCAATACGGCCGGCTGCCTGCGATATTTCTTCCTGCACGCCCCCGTCGGAGATAAATGTATAGGTCTTATGTGCCATCCACTCGCCAAAACGGGCAACAAGAAACCGCTCGGCAATAGCAGCGCCAATAGCCATGGCATGGCCTTGCCCAAGTGGCCCGGAAGTGTTTTCAACCCCACGGCTGAAATCTTTTTCGGGATGGCCGGGGGTCGGGCTGCCCCATTGACGGAACGATTTCAGCTCATCAAGCTGAAAATTACCTGTCAGGGTCAGTACCGAGTATAACATGGGCGACATGTGCCCCGGATCGAGAAAAAACCTGTCACGGTTTTTCCATTCCATATCCCGGGGGTCCCAGTTTAAGAATTCTGTGTACAAAATATTGATAAAATCGGCGCCGCCCATCGCTCCCCCGGGGTGGCCTGATTTGGCTTTTTCAACCATGGCAGCCGAAAGTATGCGTATATTGTCCGCGGCTTTATTAATGATCTCTTTGTTCATTTGTTGTAATTAATTTTATAGGATATTTGATTTCATCACCTTAATCAGGTTGCAAATATAAAAAGTTTAGGGAGATAATTCAGGAAATTATTTACGCACCGGGTATCTGAAAAATAAAAACCCTGAGATCAAACGGGGTGATATCAGGGCTCTGCTTTGTATTCGGTATGGGAACCAAATTCCTGTTACCAGGATGAAAACCTGGCGTCCTAATCCATTTATTGAATGAACCATTATTAAAAAGAATTATCCAGATTTGAAATTTTTCCCTGCTATCCACTTATTTTTCGATAGAATTATTCATGTTAAATTTTTATTTAACATTTTTTAACATTTAGTTAATCTAATATCCATATTTTGTGGCCGTTTCACATTTATCACTTTTTCATGCCTGAACAAAAGTATTTTAAATTATTAATAATCATTTTTTTATTTTTTTGTTGTTTTAGGAATCTTTCTGCACAGAATCTGGAAAATCTTTCGTCCCAAAAACCTTTTGACATTTCAGGTAATCTGGGTATACGATTAATATCGTTTTATTCGCAAGGCAGGGAGTCATATCGAAAACCTTTTTCCTGGTATCTTAATGGTAATCCTGTACTGAGCATTTATGGAATAACTTTGCCATTTTCTTTTACGGTAAGCGAACAACAGAGAAGTTTCAGGCAACCCATAAATATGATAGGTGTAAGCCCCTATTATAAATGGTTTACGTTGCACCTTGGCTACCAGAACCTTTCTTTTGGACAATATACTCTGGCCGGTAATACCATGCTGGGTGCCGGCTTTGAAATAAAGCATCCGAAAGGTTTGTATGCCGGTTTTATGACCGGTAGATTTAATAAAGCCATTGATTATGATCCCGATCCAAACGAAATTAGTCAGGGATACGTGGTTTTACCCGAATACAAGAGAACCGGCAACAGTTTTAAACTGGGGTATGTTACCGATAGTACTTGTTTGGCCATATCGTTTTTAAAAGCTGCCGATGATGAAAAATCCATTAACAAACTGCAAGCCGACAGTCTTAAAATAAACCCGGCACAAAATGTTGTTATTGGACTTTCGGCACAACATTATTTTACAAAAAAACTAGTTGTTAATATTGAATATGGCAATAGCGTTTATACTCAAAACATGAATGATTCGGGGCCAGCATCAGATTTAGGTGTCATAGGCAAAGGTTTGTCAGGCATGTTGGTAACCAATGGCAGTACTATAAGCAGTCAGGCATTTGAATCATCGTTTGCTTATAAAGAAAAATGGTATGGGGTCAGATTCAGGTATAAGCGCATTGGTGATGGGTATCAGACCATGGGGGCTTATTATTTTCAAAATGATGTGCGCAATATTACTTTAGAACCCTGGGTGCAACTTTGGAAAAAAATGCTCAGAATAAATGCCAGTGCCGGTATTCAAAAGAATAATCTTAAAAACGAATCGGGCATAAAATCTGAGCGGACTGTTAAATCATTAAGAATTAATTTCAGGCCTGCAAAATTTTATTTACTCAATGCTACCTATTCGAATTATGAAATCGATCGAACCCGCCATATTGAAAGGCTCGACAGCATCTATCAGCAATCATCTACAACTAAAAATTTTGGGTTTAATCAAAACTTTAATTTTAACGGAGAAAAGCACCAGCACATGATAATGACCGGTTATAACTATATGCAACTCACAAATGCTGATTCTATCCAGGCATCCTATTCCGATTACCATTCAAACACATTTATGGTTTCATATCAGTATGGCTACCAACCTATGAATATTAATATGGACATCAGTTATAACTACAATGAATTCAAAATGCAGTCAACATCGGACAAAACCACCGGAATTGATGCAGGCTTTTATAAAAGCCTCTTTAAAAATAATCTTAAAATTTCACTGAATCAGAGCTGGAACAAACAATTTGCGTCAGATGAGCCTTACAGGCAAATTCAAAGGACCAGGGCTAAAGTAACTTACAGAATTGACAAACGAAAGCACTATTTCACATTGAGATATGATTTTACCAAAGCAAAAGGTCTGGCTGAGAATGTGAAAGATTACAAATTAAGGACTATTGATTTTGGATATCAGTACAATTTTTAAGGATTATATAACAAACCATATATGAATTCAAGTAATTGCCAGTTACAAGTAACTTTTATAATTAGGCTAACATGGCCTTTCGAACAGTCAAAACTTTATTAGTATGAAATGCAGGATAAAGCTAATTTCAATTTTATTATTTGTGTTATCAAATACTATCACAAATTTCGGTCAAACAATATCTGTTGCACACCGAAATTCAACATCAACATTGAGGTACGCATTTGAAACCCTTGGCGAATGGGGTGATAATTTTTCGGTTTCCGTTTATGGTTTCAGCACTAGTGAATATTGTAATGGATCTTCAACTATTACTGTAAGAATTATCAATGTCAATAATTCTAATCTATGTTACAGGGCGTCAATGAAATTGCCTAGCTGGGTATTTGGATACACCTCTTTTACTTTGCGGGATGATATAGAAGATTTATTTCAGAATATGGTAACATGTTCAGGTGGAGCTATAGCTACTTCCTATGTTCCGCCATCCGGTGAATATGAGGTGGAATTTCAGCTTTGGGGAAATGGTTCTGGTGAATTCTGTCTTGGTGTATCTGATATCGGCACCATAAGCAGAACGGTGCCGGAACGAAATATTAGTCTAGAGCTATCTTTGAATTCCATAACCGTAAATAACCTTGTCGACTTACAAAACAACTTAATTGGCGATTTATATTCAAACGCCAGATTCAATGCCTATTATCTTGCGGCAGTTTCTTTCTCCGGTCCCGGTGGTACTGTATGTACACCTGCAGTTTACGCCCATCAATGGACATATGACGCAGAAAATACGCATCAAATTATTTCGGGAGTTGAATGGGATTGGCTGTTTGACAATTTAAACATTTCCTGTTCCGGGGTAACAGATCCTTATACAGAGCTTCCGCCAGGTGATTATCAGCTATGCATGAATATGCTCAGCTATTATGGTAATCCTATCGATCCCGACGCTTATGCCTGCATTGACTTTACCGTTGCTGAACCTGAGTACACAATAATAAATAGTTCATCTTCCATAAATATCTGTAATCTCGGCGATATCGCCAGTCAATTGATCGGTTCTGTTCAGGTTTCATCTAACCGATCATTGGAAGGATTTACCCTTGGTGCTAAAATTACCGGACCGGGAGGCTATTTATGTCAAAATGTTGTTAATTATCCGATAGATAATGCAACTATTCCTCCTTTAGGCCAACAGGCATTACAATCAATCATTGGTACCGATGCTATGAGTTGCAGTGGAGGTAATCAACAAAATCCTTTTTCGTTCTGCCTTCCAAATGGTGATTATACAATGACTTTAATGCTATTTGAGCCCAATAGCTTAACACCGATTTCGAATTATACATCACAAAGTTCGCCTTCATGCGAAATAATTGTTGATAATCAGGAGCCAGAATTTGAAATCAATACAACTATAAACAACAGTGAACCTTTCAACCTGAATGAACTTATTACTCCAGGTAATATTATTACCGATTTTAATATTAATATACCGGTTTCTAATCTTGAACTCTCAGCAGTTATAACCGGAAACAATGGTATTACAATACGTTCTGCCGGCAATGTCGATATCGAGCAAACAACAGCTTTAAGCAGGCCAAATCTGACCAGCACAGAAATCAACGATTTACTTGGGGAAGGTCAGGTAATTATTAGTGGTACAACTCTGACAGAAACAGAACTATACAACGGGCTGATGCCTCCGGGTACTTATCAGCTTTGCTTTATACTTAAAGATATAAGCGGTAATACTATTACTACCACAGGCGAACCTTGTTATGCTTTTACTGTGAATGCCGTTGAACCAGAATTTACTATTCAGACCTATATTACAGGTGATGAAAATGTCTGCAGCCTAACAGAACTATATCAGCATAACCTTGTGGTTGAAATTCAATCGAATATACCTTTTACTGATTTTAATTTGAGTGCAATAATAACAGGAACAGGTTTAAGTTGTGGAAATCTGATACAGCTTCCTTATAGTTTGACTGGATCTGCAAACCAGCCAGTTTTTGTGACCTCCGCTAACGATTTTGATGAATTGCTGGGTGAAGGCAGTACAAATTGTCCACCCGATATATACGGGAATTGCATTCTGGAAGGGAATTATACGTTGTGTTTCAGGCTGAAGGACAAAAATAACAACGATATTAACTGGGCAACTGGTAGTCAGCCATGTATCGATTTTAACATAAACAAATCAAGTCAAGATGACCTTCCCCCTCCCGTAATTATAAGCCCGGAATTTGGAGAAAGAATTGATCCTGTAAGTGGATTTCAAAACATCATTTTTAGTTGGGAACCGGTGCCTTTTGCCCCACCCGGCATCGAATACACACTAAAAATAGTTGAAATGCCCGACACTACATCGATTCCTGCCAAAGCCATGAGATCATCAACAACTCCTTCGTTTTTTGAAGAAAACCTGGGACGGCAGGCAACGACTTACCATTATAAGTTAAGTGATCCGGAACTGATTGATGGTAATTACTATGCATTTCAGGTAATTGCCTCTGATCCCGACAATGCGGTAATATTCGAAAATTATGGGGCCAGTGAGGTCTCCTATTTTAAATATTGTTCGAATTATGAAGATGAATTTAATGAACCCATTGTTATAAAATCAGAACCGGTTGATGCCCCTGAAAAAGTATTTTATAACAGGAAAATAAGCGGAAATTATTTTTACAATTACCGTAATATTGAAGGATATGCCAATTTCGATGATAATTATCTACATCCCTTGGCAAATACAAATGTTCAGTTAAAGGTAGCATATGTAAAATTCCCTGATGCTAAATCAGTTTCCGCTGCAAAATCTGCAGGTAATAAATGGATAGATATATCAGATCAGTTTAACGATGGTGGAAGAATTCTTGATAATGTCCCTACAAACGGTGAAGGATATTTTGAATTTTATGCAACCATCGTTTCTGAAGATGGAGTGCCTGATTTTGGTTATCACGAAAATTTAGTAAATAGTTCGGGCAATACTTTAAGTGGCATTGTTCTGAAATGTGCAATAGTCACTCATGAAAATCCTTATTTCCTGTTCGAACGAAATGCTGTTATTTTGGACAAGGACCTTAGCGGCCTGAAATTGTATGCCGATGCAAAAATATATATGGCTTATTTTGATTTTATCTGCTCAGGTAAAGTCTTCAACAATACCTCATATAACAAATTACAGGGTTTGATTGCCCCTGGCACCCCTATAGACCACTACGATGTATATCTTTTACGCTCATATTTCCCTGAAGGTATACCTTACAATTCACAGGGAGAACTTAAAAATGGTAAAAATATCATAGCAAAAGGGTCAACTACTGCCAAAGGGAAAGTTTATTTCCGAGATCTTTTACTTTCTCAGTCGCCTAACGATAGCTACTATATTGTTGTTGAACCAAAACCAACCGATAATACCAATTTTAAATTTGTACCACGATATTTTAAGTTCGACGGCAACCCATCAGGTGTTATATCAGATGATATACAGCAATTAACTGAAAATTTTTCGGCGGTTTATAATGATGAATATGAAATGGGCAATGTCCATTATGTTTATACCATGGATATAGGATTACCCGAAATTTATGGTATTGTTCAGACAGAACAATCATCTGCAGGTCAGGGCGTTGCAGGAGTTAATATCAACACTACTCTTTTAAGCGATAATGTGCTTAATACCAATTTAAATCCGCCAGTTGGTCAGACTAATCTGTCTCCGGCTTTTTTGTACTCAAACACAGGCCAAAGAATATTAACGGATTTTCCGGATGGTTCATATTCGGTTTCCATATTACCGGGAATAAATTCAAACAATAATCTTAAAGATTTTAATGTAGCCATTGTTGCTTCAAAAAGCGGTTATAACTCGCTTGAAAGAAGTTTTTCCTTTGTCAGCGATTTAAAAATAAATGAGAGGAAAAGGGTTGATCTTATGATTTATCCCGTAGGTAAAATAAAAGGTAGGGTTGTTTTGGATGACGGTACTGGTGTACCAGGGATGGTAGGGATTGAAAGTCAGTTCCTGGTTGCTGCAAATTACGATGGAACCTTCAATTTAAATGTCCCGACCGGGAAATCAACTTTACAGGCTAATCCTCCACAGAATTTATCGGCATCTTATTTCACAGAATATAAAGAGATAAATGTTAATCAGGGTGGAACAACAACTGATGTTGGTGATATTGTTTTACGAAAACGGCAGCATTCAATCAACATAAAAATAGTTAAATATGGGACAAATCCTCAGGAAGTGATAGCCGGGGCAAAGGTGAAGGTAAAATTCAGAGATGGTGCAGACTTTACTACCGATAACAAAGGAGAAGTGCATTATAAATTCTCAGCCCCATCCGTAACCGATTTGCAAATTTATGCCGAAGGGCCGGTCAATCGGGATTTTGAGCCTGCCTTGTGGATAAATGATGGAACCGTTACTGACATCGAATCGAAGGATGAAATAACTATTACCATACCCCTGAAGAAAGCAGGCCGCATATCGGGCAAAGTTACATATGGGGAGGGTGATTACCTTAACCCGGTTGATAGTGCAAGGATTTCTGTTGATTTAGGTAACGGGCTGTCAATCAAGACTTTTACCAATGCAAAAGGAGAATACACATTACATAATGTCCCGATGAACAGAAACTTAATGGCTATTGCGGCAAAAGGAAATTCACAGTATGTCGGGGCAAAACGTTATATCTATGTCAATTACAGCCAGCTAAACAATATTGATTTTAATCTTACGGTATATAATGGAATGGATATCACGCATATTCTGCACCTGCCTGTTGAGGTGCATGGTTTGAGTCTTACTGGCACTGGAGCAAAAATCGAAGGGGCATTTTATGACTTTTCATTACTTACCCCTACCGATTGGAAGATAGATAATATCGATAAACTTATGGTTCGCTTCAATACTGAAATTATACCTTCTTCGACCGAGAAAAACAGTGACGGTATACCGCTTGCCATACCAAAAACGGGGAAAATTCCAACCAACTTAACCAGCCTGGAATGGAAATATAAAAATAAAATATGGTTTAACCAACTTCCTGCACAGGATGTTTTTACTATTGATAACGATGGGAATGGTTGGGCACAAGTTAAAGGCAAAATGCAACTGGTAATGATGCAGTACAATCTGAATTCGGCACAAATCGGGCTTAGGGATAAAAAAATATGCATCGGTAACGGAGGCGGACAAACACCCGAAAACAGGATTATGTATACCAGCATCGGAAAGAATCCGACGTCTTTATTTAACCTTATGGATTACAATGGTGAAAACCTTGAATATCAGCTATTTGGTTTTAGATCAACTGCAGAAAAGAAAACATCTGTTGTCAAAGAAGATCGTACCCTCAGTCTTGACACACGTTTGCATACCCTATTGCAACACGTTCCCGAACGTCAACAGGATTTAAATATTAAATTAGGGATTATTGAAGTGGAGGAATCAGCTATAAAACCAATAAACGTTAAATCACCATTCGAATTTGCCCTTGGTGGCTGGAACCTGATGATACCTGAATGGAAATTAAACGAGGGAGGAATCTCAACCGATTCATGTCAGTTAAAAATGCAGACAAAAACAGTTACTATCAATAATTTTAATATAAGTTATACTACACTGGGAACAGGACTGCCTGAAATAAAACTCGGCGACATAATTATTTCCCAGTCTGTGCCTGTTGAAGTAAAAGGTACATCATGGTTTGCCTTTGATGAAAGCTCTAAAATGTGGTGTATTGATGTTCGTCCTGGAAATACTTCTGCATCACAAAACTCTTTGCCTTGCGCTGCAGTGGTAAAAGAACTTTCGATTTTCGATAAAGGTGATGAATTACGGGCAGGCAAATTTGCCCTTTACACAAATAACAGCATTGATGCTACATTAAGCAGCGGTCAGTATTTTGGAGTGTATGGTATATCAGTATTTTCACCATCTGACATAAGCATGGGTTTTGAAAAATTTGAACTTCAGGGTGGCTTATCTGTTAAAATTCCGGGCATGGGAAGCCTCCCCAATAATCTTAAACTCACTAAGGGCACTACCAGACGCAAATACAAGAACACTGATATTTACGATGTTGTGGCAAAAATAGATCCTGTCACCTGTAAAATCAATGCAAACTCTATTGAGATGGAATTAGTGTCTTCAGGTCAGAAATTTGCCCCGGGTATTTTTGAAACAGCAACTAGAATCAAACCTGTTGGTGTTCAAAATGCCTTTACTGCAAAAATCACTAAAAACACAAAATCAGTGGAAGCGGTTCTTGATGCCGGACAAAGTTTTGCATATTCCGAAGGCAAGATTCTGGATCAATTGAACGGACTCCTGAAAGGCTTCGACAACCCTATTCAGTATCTCAATCTTTCACCTGAAAAGATAATGGAACTGGATAATCTGTCACATCAGGTTTACAGTCTTAAAACTTCACTTAATAACATTGATGTGCCTGCCGAATATGCCGATTTATTATTCACAACCGCCTCAAGTGATATTAATGAATTCAGCTCAATGCTTAATGATCTTGACGATGAAGATATTATCTCCGGCCCATACAAGGACCAGCTCATGGAATATGCTGGCGGTATGGAAAAACTACAGAATGAAATAAAAGGTTTCAATCTTGAAGATGAAGCCGAAGGCTATTTAATTTCGCATGCTGATCGCATGGGTTCTATGGCAGAGAATACATGGAACGATATGGACCTGGCCGGGTCAATGAAGGGTTTGAAGGGAGCCAGTGGTAGTATGAAGTTTGTTGTAAATAGTGAGTGGGTGGCGAATGAACAGGAAATCGGGGTTGAGAATGTACCTTCAAATTTCGGTGGGATTGGCCTAACTTATAATATCCCAAAAAAGAGAATGGAAGGCCATGTTTCTTTTGAAAAAGATTTTGGATCGGCAGCTGTTGAAGCTGATGCTTCCATAGTAATTGGGGCATCGGGCTGGTACTTTGTAGCCACAGGACAATTTACCCTTGATGCTATGAATATAGAAGGTGCTGCCGGAATTATGTTTGGCGATCACGTGATTGAACCTGAAATAGACGAAATGTTTAAGGAGGTTTCTTTTTATTATAGGAAACTGGGAGAAATGCCACCAAATTACCCCACAAGGCTTAGCGGATTCTATTTCGAAGCAGGCGCTGCAATTCCAATTCCTGCCCCGGCATATATTAGTGCCGATTTTGCTGTGGCAAAAGTTGAATTTGTTATTCGCGCAGGTGGCGACGCACGTATGGGTGTAACTTTCGGTAACGATGTAACTACATATTCCATCGGACAGGGTGTTTTCCTTGAGGCATGGCTCGAAGCTTCTGCTGGTTTTATTGCCTGTGTTGAAATACATCTTGAAGCCTGCGTTGGAATGGACATATCGGGAGAATATAGCACAAATGGCGATTGGTGGGCTGAAGGTGTCGGATATGTTACTATTGCAGGCAGTATAGAAGTCGGTGGCGGCGGGTGTATTGGTGGTTGTGACGGCAAACTGTGCGCAACTCATAAAGAATCGGGTTCGATTACAGCATCTGTAAAAGCTCACATGGGTTCGGATTATAAAAAATTAAGTGTTTCCCTGAAAAAATAGTTAGTATGAGAAAGCTTAGCATTTTGTGGATTGTGGTGTTTTTTTCCTGTTATATTTTTGGACAGGAGAACCAAAAAATTGCATTCACCGGCCAAAAAGGAATCTTCATCCTTGCTGGTACAAATATTGTAAATGAAGAAAACCCGGTTAATGGCATAAGCGCATATCTTGTTGAAAGAAGGGATGCAAACACCGGAAGTTGGGAGACTTTGAAAATTTTGCAAAGTCCAAAAACCAAACAGGAATTTATGAAAAATTTAAAGAAAGCCACCCTTGTCTTTCCTAAAGGTACCTTTGATAATCTTTTAAATATAGATGAAATATGGGCCAGAATTCAAAAATATCCGACAACTGATTCACTTACAAAATATTCTGCAATTGTGCCTTTACAATTAGCTCTTGGAAATATTTTTTTCGATAATAAAGTAAAAACAGGAGTGACCTATGAATATCGGATTTCAGTTAAAAAATCCGGACAATGGGTTAATCAGGTAGTATCCACTCCTGTCGGATTAAGCCCCGAAATACCAGTATTATTAATGAATTTAAGGGAAAAGGTTGAACTGTCCAATCATATTCGGCTCGAATTGGGTATTAGACCCAGAAATAACATTGCAATGGTTCAGGTAAAAAGACGGGAGAATTTTAGAAATGAGTTTGAGAAAATAACTCCCGGTATCGGGTATAGGTTTTTTGGCGACACACTGGTCCTGAAAATTGAAGACACCCTTGTAAAACAAAATACAGGATATGAATACATTTTATTAGCCTTCGATTTTTTTGGAAACCAATTTGTTTTGCCTGATACAATTTTTGTTAAAACATTCAGCAACTTAACTATAGTTCCCCTGCATAATTTAAGGATTGACAACAAAGAATTTCTCAATGGAAATGTTTTAAGCTGGAAACTTGATGGACCAGGCAGGATTGCTAACATAAGGGTTTTCAGGAGTGCAGACTTCGACGGGAAATTCGAAAAAATAGCCAATGTACCAATAGCCGATACTTCTTATGTTGATGAAACAGCGCTTCCGATGGTCAAGTACTGGTATTACCTCGATATGGAAGACATTACCGGTGATGTAGTATTTAAGAGTGCTAAAATATTCGGAATGTATAAAACATCCTTTATTCCTGAAAAGATTTATAATGTGACCGGCAGACCTGTTATTGGCGGTGTCGAAATACGATGGAATAAAGGTGATGTCTCAACCAGGGGATATTATGTTTATCGTGCTGTTGGGAACAAAAATCTCCAACCGGTAACAGAAATGATAACAGACACTTTTTTTATTGATAAATCCAAGTCTTTAACCGGAAACATAAGCTACCGATATGCGATTCAGTCAGAAAACACAAGTTATCTTAAAAGCAATTTATCCGAACCTGTTTCTGTAATTCCCGGGATCGATGCTATACCGGCTTCACCTGCAGGTATTCAGATCACAGTTGAAAAGGGCTATGTGCAAATCTTATGGCAGGCTGTAAATGATGTTGATCCTTCTGTAACGGGATACAATATTCTCCGGAGGACATTTGCCGGCAACGATTGGAAAACACTAAACAAAAATTTGGTTTTGTCAAATCAATTTAAAGACACCACCGTACAAAGCGGTGTTATATATGAATATACGGTACAGTCAGTTAATCAAAATAATCTGCAAAGTGATATTACTTACATCGTCACTATGAATGTTCCGTTTTCAGGCTATGATTATGGTCCGCCCACAGATATTAAAATTACTTCAGGTGAAGATCAGGTAGTTATAACATGGATGCCCAATTATAATGTTTCGGTAAAGGCATATAAAATATATAGAAAAGAATACGGCACCGATTTTAAACTCCTTACAACGATAAATGATCCTGGTACAGAGACCTTTTCCGATAAGAAAGTTCAAAAGGGGAAACTTTACATTTATCAGATTTCAAGTTTAGATAAAAATGGTAAAGAAAGCCGGAGGAGCAATAATTTAGCTGTATGGTACTAATACAAGATAAATGATAACCATAAACTTTACCTGTTGAAGTTTACGAGTTTTCATTCAGATGTTAAAAGTGATCATTTACTTTAATTTCAATTTACAAATAACAATATTGAATTAATTCCCGCATTTTAATTGAAGAAATCTGTATAGGTGTTAACAGCAAAAAGCCCTGAAACCACTTTCTATGATTTCAGGGCCGGAATCTGTAGTCCGTAGGGGAATCGAACCCCTGTTACCAGGATGAAAACCTGGCGTCCTAACCCCTAGACGAACGGACCGTTTTTATTAAGAACTTTTTCTGTTTAATGCTTTCTGAATACAAGTTTAAAGAAGTAACAAAAAGCAAATTTTGAGAAATAGGTTCGCAAAGGTAATATTAATTTTTTTTCATCCAACTAATTTGTAAAAATCTTTTGCAAATAATTTGGGAAGGAGGTTAAGGAGTTAGGAAGGCTAAGGCAGAAGCTGAAGCGGAGGCTGAGGGGGAGGGAAAGAAAAAAGAGGTTTAGGATTGCGGGTTACTCGCGGCTCGCGGCTTGTAACAATACTCTTTACTTCATCATTCATCAATCGTTGATCTTTACCAACCGCTGCTTCAGCACAGGTTGGCCTGTCTGCCAAGTCCTTCGCCATGCATCTGCGCCGATCACCTTTAGAGCTATTACGCAAAGTTGCGCAAAGAGAAAAGGGTTCAGGGTTTTGAAGTCCGGGGTCAAAATTTCGGCAAACCGGGTAAAGGGCACAAGCGGGATGCTGCCAGGTAAGGGGAAATTAATAATCGAGTCCTTTAAAAAACCTGCCTGTTTGTAAAACTCTTTGTCCTTTTAATCCAATCGCTATCAATAAAAAGAATACAAATATAAAATACCAAAAAATTGGAAATAGGATTCCCCCTATTATTCCAATTAATTCAAAGTACCCTTTTATCAGAATCAGCAATAAATTAATAAATATATCAATTAAAAGAACAAATAACATTATTCTTTTTGATTGTTTAGTCAATTTAACTCTCTGTTTATCATAGTCTTGTTTTACATTTTCTTTATTTTTTTTATCTCCATGAATAAAACTCTTTTTTTGGTCTTCGTTAATTTTTCTGACTTTATCATTTACATAAAATACAAGAAATAGTCCATAGAATGAACATAATATTACAATTGAACCAAATAATAATCCATATTTATCTGAAAAATCCATGTATCATGGTTTTATTTATAATTCCCCGATGCTGGCGCGAGCTTATAGCTCGTGCCGTTTTTAAAACATATTAATTTCTATCACTCCTATACCACCACAAAAGAAATAAAATAAACACCATCAGGATTGGAAAATACGGTAATACTGAGGATTTTGAAATTTAAATTTACTGTTCATACACGTAAATATAATACATTCAAATCTTTTGTAAAAAGACAGTTTTTCTTTTACTAAAACAGGTTTTAGTGACACGGGCTGCAATCTCGTGCCAGCGGGGGGAAGGCTTAGAGAATGAAAGGCTTTAGACCCTAATGTACAGACAAATGTCAAAAGAGTCTTGCTATTTTCTTTTGTAAGAAAGCTCCATTAGGAGCATAAGTATGGTAGTAATGAGAATTAGCGATGTTAAGCTCCGTTAGAAGCGACAGAATGGGAAGGAGAAAAGGGTGGCGGGTTTCGGATTTCGGGTTGCGGGTTTCGTTTTATCTATTATATAAGTATATACTTAATAATCAGGCTGGATCACCTTAAACCCCGGCCAGATCAGTTTAGACCCCGTTTGGATCACCCTTAAAATGCATTTGGATCACCTTATACCCCGTTTGGATCACCTGAATCAATAAATAGATCACCCCGGAGGGTGTTCGGATCAATTTGAAAGTGTATTAAATCAATCATTAACCTGTCCCGATGCTGGCGCGAGCTTATAGCTCGTGCCGTTTTTAAAACATATCAATATTTATTACTCCTATACCACCACAAAAGAAATAAAATAAATCCCATAAGGATGGATGGTTTATGAAATTTATATTTACTGATCATACACGTAAATATTATATGTAATCACTATTGTCCGATTAAATTTAATAATGTTTATATTTCGTGCCTACGGCACTGTGAAATAATTATATAATTGCCTGTTCTACAAAT
>JAFGPL010000043.1 GCA_016936215.1 Bacteroidales bacterium | reverse complement strand
GCATGGTAAACTCCCTTTTTTCGGACTTCACGCGCCTCGTCTGCGTACTTTAAAGAACAGCCACAAGACTTTATGGACAGACACTAATTAAACCTTTTGCAAAGTCATTTCAAATATACAAACTTTCTAAAAGTCTGATACTTTTGGAAAGTTAACATGTTATACATATTTTTACTACTGCCAAAAAACTCAAACCCCATGAAGGCATTTAAAAATGTTCTTATCGGTTTAATAATCCTGCTTGCAGCGATTATTCTTATCGGATTTTTTCTCCCGTCTAAAATTCATTTAGAACGCTCGCTGACCATCAAAGCTCCCAAAGAAGTGCTTTTTAACCAGGTCAACAACCTTCGCTGCTGGGAAGACTGGTCGCCCTGGCACAAAATTGACACTGCTATGAAAATCACTTACAAAGACCCTTTCACGGGAACCGGTGCATCATTTTCATGGACAAGCAACAACAAAAAAATTGGTCAGGGAAAGATTACTATACTTTATTCAAAGCCTTACGATTCGATTGTTGCAGAGATGGATTTTATGAAACAGGGAACTGCACAGGGATATCATCTGTTTCAGGACACCGATAGCGGCACACTTGTAACATGGGGATTCGGTACCGATATGGGTAAAAACCCTTTCAGAAAATATTTTGGACTGATGATGGATAAATATGTTGGTAACGATTTTGAAACCGGGCTGAAAAACCTTGACAGTATTGCAAATACATTATCACCTTACCTTGTGGAAATGAAACAACTGAATGAATTTGCCTATACCAGTATCCGGCAAACATGCAAATGGGAGGAGGTAAGCAATGTAATGGCCATATCTTACAGTACTTTGATGAGTTTTATCCAGTCATCAGGAGGTGAAATGAACGGCCCACCCTACGCTATCTATCACAAAATGGATGAAGGCACTATTGACCTTGAAACCGGCATACCAACCTCTGAGTTATTAAATCCCAGAGGAAACATCATTACCGGTACCTTTAATCAAACATCTGTAGCAGCCACAGATTATTACGGGTTTTATGATAACCTTGGTGATGCACATGGCGCACTTCAGGACTGGATAATAAAAATGAAACTCGAACCGGTTGGTGCGCCTATTGAGATGTATATTACCGACCCTTCGTCAGAGGCTGACACATCGAAATGGCTTACAAGAATTTATTATCCGGTTGCAGTACCTTAAGATTTTAGGAATTATTGAGAGATGGTTATTGTGTAAAGATAGTTTTCCAACTCAGGAAAGTGAATTGTTCTTATATCCAGCCTTTTATTTTATAAAATAACAGGGCGCAGTATTCACGCAATACAATTATTTCAAGCTTGAAATATTCCCAGAAACGGTACCTGATGGCAATACTTTCGTTCACCTCCGGGACAAATTTACTACCTCCCGGATCACTTTTTCTCTCTTTAAGGTCTGCCTCTATCGCATATTCATAAGCCGGATAGCCGCCGATGGCTTTAAAACCCTCTTTTTTAAAACATAAAATACTCCTTCGCGTATGTTCGGGTGATGTCACAACCACAAGTTTTACACTATCTGCAGATGGTAGTTTTTTTACAATCTGAAGCGCCTGTGAACGGGTATTTGTCCCTTCGGGCTCAAACATAATTCTTTCTTTATTTATTCCCCGAAGCAGAAGCTCTCCTGTAAGTTGTATAGCAGAACTTAACGAATCGGTTGTATCTCCCGGTAATGCGACAATTATAGGGGCTTTGGGAAAACTATTTCCAATCTCTGCTGCGTAGTATGCCCTTATTAGGTTCGATTCACTGGGCATACCCGATCCTCCCATCAATATGATGTAATCAGGTTCAAAAGTAAAACTGCTGTTTTTGCTACCCAGCCGGTAATGCAGCCAAAACGGCCCTGAGGTTAGCGCAAATACCAGCATCATGAGAAAAATTATACCCGTAAATATCAGCAGACGGTTAATAATCCGCGGCAACCTTCTGATAATCTTTTTTAAGAAGAGCTTCATCAGAAGCATTTTTTGTATTAAACCCTTTTCATTACCCAGGTTCCGGAAACTAAATTTTCAGCATACCCAAAAGTAAACTGTTTTACTGCATACACAGCATTCCAGTCCCCTTCAAACTGTTCGTTTTCAGCGTTATATTCACCTGAATAGTTAATCTCAACAGGCTCCTTATCTTCATCTTTTACAATTTCAACCTGATCATTTACGAAGTAAAAATGCGGGTACAGCTTTACAAAACTTATCACCTGATCATCAATAAACCCATTAATTGAAGCAGGTTCAGGGATTACTCCTGTGCCTTCGGTGTCAACGCACTCACCGGTAAACTCACCATCATTTTCTTCGAGTACAAGCCTGAATTTCATCGTTTTACCCTGTAGTTCAGGCCTGTGGTCATCATTATATACCAGCTCCCCAAGCCATGTTCCGGCAATTTTAATTGTTTCTTCCATCAATACTCTAATGTTGTTTATTCTTTTTGATCCATTCACGGGCATTGACAAATGCCTCTACCCACGGAGAAATTTCATCATTCTTTCGTTCATCGGGGTAATATGCCCAATTCCAGGGGAATGTAGCCCTTTCGATATGCGGCATCATCACCAGGTGACGGCCATCGGCCGAACACAAGGCGGCTGTATTGAAGTCCGAACCATTAGGATTTCCGGGGTATCCTTCATAGGAATACTTCATTGGGATGTGATATTTTTTTTCTGCAAATGGAAAACTGAAACAGCCCTCACCATGTGCCACCCAGATTCCCAGTCGCAACCCGGCAAGCGATTTGAGCATTACCGAGTCGTTTTTTAATACATCCACATTCAGAAAATGCGATTCGAATTTATGCGACTTATTGAAAAGCATCTTTGGTTTCCGGTCGTGTTCAGGGGTTACCAGTCCCAGTTCTATCATCAACTGGCAGCCGTTACAAACCCCAAGGCTTAAAGTATCTTTTCGCGCATAGAAATTATCCAGCGCCTTTTTGGCAGCAGGGTTATACAGAAATGCCCCCGCCCATCCCTTGGCGCTGCCAAGTACATCGGAATTTGAAAAACCACCGACAAAAACAATCATGTTCAAATCATCAAGGCTCTCCCTGCCTGCAATAAGGTCGGTCATGTGCACATCTTTCACATCGAATCCTGCAAGGTGCATTATATAAGCCATTTCACGGTCGCCGTTCACTCCTTTTTCCCTAATAATTGCCCCTTTTACACCTGCCTTGGAACGCCGATGCATATCTATACCGTAATCAGCAGCCTTTCCACTAAACCTGTCAGGAAATTTAAAATGAAGGTAATGTTTTTCAAAATTGATAAACCTCTCGAGTGCAAGCTCCTTTCCGCTCTGGTTACAGTCGAGGAGATATGAAGTCCTGCACCATTCATCCCTGTAATCGTTAATATCCAAACTGAACAGGTTATTCCCTTTGGAGACAGATAATTCCCCTTTCAATCCGGGATTTCCAATAACAAAAAACCTAAGGTTATTTTTACGCAGAAAATCCTCAACATACTGTATATCATTTACCTGAACTACAATCCCCGGATTTTCACTGAACAGTATTTTGATAATATCTTTTTCAGGTATTTCATCAAGGTCAATTTCCAGTCCCGCATCGGGATGGCTGAAACACATTTCGAGCAGCGTAGTTATCATACCTCCGGCAGATATGTCATGCCCGGCAATTATTATTTCTAAATTGATTAGCTGTTGGATGGCACCGAATACCCTGACAAAGTAACCGGGATCTTTAACTGTGGGGGTTTCTTTCCCGACACGGTTAAGAACCTGCCCAAAACTGCTGCCGCCCAGCTTAAATTCATCCGAAGAGAGGTCTATATATAAGATGGCAGTATCAGGATCGGGTTTCAACACCGGTTCAACAGCTTTTCGGATGTTTGTTACCTCTGCCGCAGCTGATATGATAACAGTTCCCGGGGCATAAACCACATCGCCGTTTTTATATTTCTGGGTCATTGAGAGAGAATCTTTCCCCGTAGGGATATTTATCCCCAGCGCAATAGCAAACGCACTTGCTGCCTCAACAGCTTCATAAAGACGTGCATCTTCACCTTTGTTTTTACATGGCCACATCCAGTTGGCGCTAAGTGACACCCCTGTTAATCCGCCTTCGATGGGGGCCCATATGATATTTGAAAGCGATTCAGCAATTGAAAGCACCGATCCGTTTGCCGGGCTGATAAGTCCGCTAACCGGGGCATGGCCAATTGAAGTGGCAATGCCCTTTATACCTTGGTAATCAATGGCTGCAATACCCAAATTATTCAAAGGAAATTGACGCGGGCCACAGGTTTGTTGTTTGGCTACCTTACCTGTCACCGATCTGTCCACTTTGTTCGTAAGCCAGTCCTTGCAGGCCACTGCCTCGAGCTGCAAAACCTGCTGCAGGTAGTCGTAAAATCCAGCTATATCATATAGTGGTTCAGAAAATTGTTGATTCACTGTCTCATCAGCCATCAAGGTCTTTGGGGGATTTCCAAACATATCATCCAACTGCAGGTCAATAGGCCTGATATTTTGTTTCCTGCTAATAAAAGTAAATTGATGGTCCCCGGTCGCTTCCCCTATAATATACATTGGCGCCCGTTCCCTGTCTGCAATTTTTTTGAGAAGTGCAGTGTCTTCTTTTTTGAGGACAAGCCCCATGCGTTCCTGGGATTCATTGCCCACAATCTCTTTTGCCGAAAGTGTAGGGTCGCCAACGGGTAAATGGTCCATATCTATCACACCACCTGTATTTTCGACCAGTTCGGAGAGACAGTTAAGATGTCCACCTGCACCATGGTCGTGTATTGAAACCACTGGGTTGTTATCCATCTCTACCATAGCCCTGATGGCATTTACAACCCTTTTCTGCATTTCTGGGTTTGAACGCTGTACAGCGTTCAGTTCGATGGTATTGTCGTACTCACCGGTAGCAACAGACGATACGGCCCCTCCTCCCATTCCTATCCTGTAATTGTCCCCTCCCATTAATACAATTTTATCACCCGGGACCGGTGTGCCCTTCAGGCTGTCCTTTTCTTTCCCGTAACCAATGCCTCCTGCCAGCATGATCACTTTATCATAACCGTATTTTTTATTGTTTTCGGTATGGCCGAATGTAAGCACACTGCCGCAGATAAGCGGCTGGCCAAACTTATTGCCAAAATCGCTTGCCCCGTTGGAAGCCTTGATCAATATCTCTTCAGGCGTCTGATAAAGCCATGCTCGTTCTTCAACATTCTTTTCCCACGGACGTCCGCCATCGAGCCGGGGATAAGCTGTCATATATACCGCTGTACCTGCAAGGGGGATAGCACCTTTGCCTCCGCCTACCCTGTCGCGTATCTCTCCGCCTGTACCGGTTGCAGCACCATTAAAGGGTTCAACTGTTGTAGGGAAATTATGTGTTTCGGCTTTAAGCGAGAAAACCGATTTAAATTCTGAAATTTCAAAAAAATCAGGTTTGTCCTGGGTTTTAGGGGCAAACTGTTCTACCACGGGACCTTCAAAAAAAGCACAATTGTCTTTATATGCAGAGACCACCCTGTTTGGATTCTTCTGAGTAGTAAGTTTAATTAACTGGAAAAGAGAAAGTTGCTTTTGTTGCCCATCAATTACAAAGGTACCGTTAAAAATCTTATGCCTGCAATGTTCTGAATTCACTTGTGAAAATCCGAAAATCTCACTATCAGTGAGTTTTCTGCCAAGCTTTTTGCTTAAATCATCAAGATATTGAATTTCATCTTTATTTAAGGCCAGCCCTTCTGTATTATTGTATTCTTCTATGTTATCAATATTTTTAACAGGTTCAGGCTCCCTGTTAATGGTAAACAATTCCTGGTCGAGCAGGGAGTAAAGCTTCTGGAGCATGGGATCGAATTTCTCGTGTTCATCTTTTGCTTTACGAAATTGCTCAATCCTGATAATCCCGATAATTCCCATATTTTGGGTAATTTCCACCGCATTGGTGCTCCAGGGTGTTATCATTTCCCGCCTTGGGCCTACATAAAACCCCTTTATTTCATTTAAATCAAGATATTCAGCCTGTGCAAACAACCATTTAAGCCTTTCAATCCCCTCGCTGTCAATCATTTTTGAAACCTGTACTGCAAATATCTGCCCGGCTTCCGACTTGAAAAATAGTACCATTTTTAATATTTTCCTGTATAATTTTCATGGCAAAAGTAACAAATCAAAAACTATTTTTCCGGCTTTAAAGAGCCTACTTTTTAACTTTCTTTTGTGAATAACCTTTATGCTTTGTTACGATATGATATACTCATTTGCAACATCTTCGTTACCTTTTCGTTTTAATTATTCTTCATCCTGCAAAGAAAATAACCTAATTTTAGGTTTTGAAAAAAAAAAATTAAAAACCATGAAGAGATCAGGAAATCATTTGCTCATTCTTTTATTCATTCTTTCATTTAATCAAACTGCTTTTTCGCAATATGAAACTGCTGAAAAGGTAGTAATTACAGGGAATTATTCAATACCTCAATGCCCTGAATGGTTGCACAAAGCGGTCTTCTACCAGATTTATCCTCAAACATATTATGACAGCAATGGCGACGGTATCGGTGACCTTCAGGGAATTATCCAAAAGCTCGATTATGTTAAAAGCCTTGGAGTTGATGGTATCTGGCTCAACCCGTTTTTTGAATCCCCGTTTAACGATGCCGGATACGATGT
>JAFGPL010000042.1 GCA_016936215.1 Bacteroidales bacterium | reverse complement strand
GCATGGTAAACTCCCTTTTTTCGGGCTTCACGCGCCTCGTCTGCGAACTTTAAAGAACAGCCACACGACTTTATGGACAGACACTAATTAACGGGTGGAAAATGAAAAAAAAAATTTTTCATAACGCAACCTTTCCCTGGTAAGCTACATCATATTGTTGCGCCCGGTAAAAAATTGATTTTGAATAATTAAAAAATGTAATTTTGAATAAACATCTATACTGATCGTTGGCAGAAATTTTGGACAATATCATTAAGGGCTGTCAGGCAGGTGATTCCCGGGCGCAGAGAGAATTATATGTTCTCTTTAAAGACAAAATGTTTGGGATTTGTCTTCGCTATGCAGGCAACAGGGACGATGCCCAGGATATTGTTCAGGATGGGTTTGTAAAGATTTATGAAAAAATTACACAATTCAGGTTTGAAGGTTCTTTTGAAGGCTGGATGAGGAGGGTTATGGTGAACACGGCACTTGAAAGGTACAGGACACACTGCCAGGTAATCCATATCGGCGATTCGGTAAAAGAAATTGATACACCGGATTCTGCCGAAATACTCGGTGATATTTCGGCCAGAGAGCTCTTAAAATTTGTCCAGGAACTGTCGCCGAAATACAGGCTCGTGTTTAACCTGTATGCCATTGAGGGATACTCTCATAAAGAGATAAGTGAGCAGCTTGATATAACCGAAGGAACCTCCAAATCGAATCTTTCAAGGGCAAGGGCGATATTGCAGGAAAAGGTACACAGGTATTTTAACCAGAAGGCGGTAGTAAAGTAGGGGTGAAATGACAGGAAATTTAGACAAATATTTTAAAGAACGGCTGGAGGACTATTTTGAGAGCCCTTCACCGGATACATGGGATGGTATTGCTGCCAGGCTCGGCCACGACCGGAAGAGAAAAGCAATAGCTATTTTCTGGAGAATTGCAGCCGGCGTTACCTTACTGATTTCTTTAAGTATTATTATGCAGGACACAAAAAAACCTGTACCTGCCGAATTAACCGAAACGGTTACTGAACAAAAAGATATTCAGGCCGGACAAATAGCTGAAAATGATTTGCCAAACCTTATTGCAACAGTTACACCCGAAAGAGAAAATCCTGCACCGGAAAATACCTCCGTACAAAATAGACAAATTGAAAAAGAAAGTTTACCGAAAGATAGTAATACTTCCTATCCTGCCGAAACTATTGCTGAGAATAGAACAGATGATTATTCATCCAATTCAGTGAGCAACGATATTATTGTTTCAGAAAATAATACCCGTGAAGAAAACTATCCGGAAATGATTGTCCCACTGGGTTCAACCATACCAATTGCAGAAAGGCCCGGTATCGAAAGCCCGGCAGTTACTGATAAACAAAGCAATAATCAACCACTGCAGGCTTACGCCATTGACCAGTTACTTGCAATGAATGAGCCTTTGACAGAAGAAAAAAGCAAAAAAAATTCATGGGCTGTAGGCGGACAATTTGCCCCCCAGTATTCTTACAGGAATATCGTGTCTGATGAATATTCCGATTATGTCATCAGCCAGATCAACTCGAAGGAAAGTTCGGTAATCACATACAGCGGTGGTGTTAATGTAACACTTACCCCGAACAAAAGGTTATCTGTACAAAGTGGCATATATTACTCACGATATGGGCAGGAACAATCTGATATGCTGCAATTTAGTATGGATAAGAATGTTATAATTGATCAGTTGCCTTTTGACGCATTGGAGAATTATTTTGGCACCAACCCACAACAGCTTGTTTATCTCAACAATTCTTCGGGCCCTGTGACCTTAGGCAGTAAAGCTTCTGCAAGCCTGAACCAGTCACCCTCCAACAGCTATTACAGAAACGATGCATCACCCGTAAATGCCATCGCCACCGAAAAACCTATCAATTCAATATCTTATTATTTTGAATATTTAGAGGTGCCTGTAAATTTGAGATATAAAGTTGTAGACCGAAAGATTGATGTTTCGGTTTTTGGAGGTCTAAGTACCAATTTTCTGGTGGGAACAGGTTTTAACCTTAATTATTCAGATGCCTCAAGCGAAAATATTACCCGCTCAACCTCAGACCTGGCACAAATAAACTATGCAGGATCTGTAGGGATGGGAATCGAATATCCGTTGATAAAAAATATTATCCTTACCATAGAACCTAAGTTCAAATATTACCTTAACCCGATTGATAAAGACCCGTTGAGCGATATTCACCCTTATGCTGTTGGCCTTTTTACAGGTGTAAATTACAGGTTTTGATTCTTTTCTTGTCAGATTACCATGCTCTGCTATTACCTGTTTATTTTTAAAGAAATACCTTAAATCCGCAAGTTAATGCTGTAGCACTATGAACCGGTATATTCATTTGTCATTCTGAGAGCCTGCCTGCTGCAGGCAGGAAACGAAGAATCTCCCGAACACACGCAGATTCTTCACTCCGTTCGGAATGATAAATTAACTTGCGGATTTAAGGAAATATATAGTTTCCTTAGTAGTGTTTTTACAATAATTGCATTACTGATAATAAATCAAAAACAGCAGGTTAAAGAAGATTTACCGCGGTTTTTCATTTTCTGTCTTGCTTTCTTTAAACCAGAGAATTATATTCGCTTTTTATTTAATTAAGAAAAACAAGTAAGATGAATAAAATTTCAAAGAAAAGCGCAATATCTGATGATGACAAGATAAGAAGGGCGTTTAAAAAGAAAAACTGGAATGAGATCAAGACGTCTGACAGTTGGGATATTTTTAAAATTATGTCGGAGTTTGTTGAGGGATTTGAAAAACTTGCGCGCATCGGCCCATGCGTATCGTTATTCGGTTCTGCCCGTACCGAGCCTGATTCCCCCTATTATAAGCTGGCCGAAGAAATTGCATTTAAACTCACCCAGCATGGTTATGGTGTGATAACAGGCGGCGGGCCGGGTATTATGGAGGCTGCAAACCTGGGGGCCAAGAGGGGCAAAGGAATGTCGGTGGGTGTTAATATTGCCCTTCCCTACGAACAGGAGCCCAATCTGTTTATTGACCCTGATAAACTCATTACATTCGATCATTTCTTCGTAAGAAAAGTAATGTTTATGAAATATGCCCAGGGTTTTATAGTGTTGCCCGGTGGCTTCGGTACATTCGATGAGCTTTTTGAAGCTTTGACGCTTATCCAGACTGAGAAAATTGGCAGGTTCCCTATCATACTTATCGGAAGACATTACTGGGAAGGACTTGTTAAATGGTTAAAAGAAATGATGCTTGGGGAAGAAAAAAACATCAATCCCGATGATCTGGAACTATTTACTGTGGTTGATACAGCCGATGAGGCAGTTGATCATATTAACTCGTTCTATTCGAAATATTTACTGAGTCCCAACTTCTAAACTGTTTTAATTAACCGGAATATTTTTCAGATTATCAGGCCGGCATATCATGGTTGTTAACAAATAATGTTGATAACCAGTTGTTATTAAAATGGTATTTGATTATTTTTATTCCGTTTTTAAACCATTGAAAAATGGGCAAACTGCTTGTTTCATTTATTTATATTCTGGTGTTGCTGCTTATCGGGGGTCTACAGCCTTCAGATATCAGGATGAGCATGAATGTGCCGGGCGAAGTGGTTGCCGGTGAAGAATTTGAAGTTACCATTACCCTTTCAAAAGGAGACCTGGAGAGTTTTTCACGGTTTCAGATGGAAATACCGGCAGGGCTTACCGCCATCAGCAATGTTACAGCCAATGCCGATTTTACCTTTTCTGATAAAAGGGTAAGGATGATCTGGCTCAGGCTGCCCGAATCGCAGGAATTTACTTTTTCTTACAAAATTAAAGTTGATGAAAGGCTTAAAGGGACTTTTAGCCTCGACGGGCAATTTTCGTTTATCTCAGACAACGAAAGGCAGCAGGCCTCTATTTCACCCCAGTCCATTAATATCCTTCAGTCTCCAAACATTGATCCCAGCTTGGTTGTGGATATCAGTGAGTTTGAAGAAAAAGTCATTCAACAAATCAGCCCAGTATCTGAAGATGCCGCAAATGTTGCCTGCATCAGGCAAAAACCTTTCTTAAATGATCAGGCAGGCGAATACATTGTAAACCTTCTTGTTAGTAAGCAAGACAGGAGCAAATTTGCAAAAATCGAGGAAACAATCCCTGAAGGATACACTGCTGTTGCACTGGAAACAGCAGATGCCATATTTACAGTCAAAAACCAGACGGTTAAATTCCTTTGGATGAACCTGCCCGCGCAACCCGATTTCAACGTGGGTTACCGTTTAATACCCAAGAATGGTATACAACAGGCAGAACCACGGGTGTCAGGCACATTCTCTTTTATGGCTGCCGACAAAACCCTGAGTGTTGATATTGCCGAAACCGGACAAACAGTCCAAAACCTTTCAACCACTGAGATACAAAACCTGGTAGCCGAACTTAAATCCAGACCGGTTGCTGTTTCTTCTGAACAGACACTTGCCGAAATTACAACCACCACCGCAGAACAAAAGGTGGTGCAAAAAGAGAAGCCGGTAAAAAAACCAGCGGCAAAAAAACCTTTCTCCAGGGTGAAGAAAAACGAGCTTGCATATATGCTTGAGCCCGAAACGGGCGTTTATTACCGTGTGCAGGTAGCGGCCGGGCATAAAAAAGTAGATATCAGAAGATATTTTAAAAAGTACAAACTGGAAATGGAGGTTAGAAAAGAAGAACACGAAGGCTGGATTAAGTATTCGGTGGGCTCGTTCCCGGTTTATAGGGATGCACGTGATTACCGGGTGCATATCTGGAACACTACCCCCATAGACGATGCCTTTGTATCTGCATATAACAATGGCATGCGCATCACCGTGCAGGAAGCGCTGATGATTGCCGACCAGAAATGGTATAAATAATTCAATGATGAAACTGAAACCATGAGAAAGTATTGCCTGATAATCTTTTTAGTCCTGACAGGGATCTCTCCGGTTTTGGTGCTTGCACAGGAAGATGAATTCGACCAGTTGCTGAAAGAGGAGGTTGAAAATATCAACCCTGTTTATAAACCTGTAGTAGGTTTTGGACTGGGTATCATGAATTTTATCGGCGATATTGAAAACAAAAGTTTTACACCAACCCTCGGCACGCTTGGGTATCATATTAATGTAGCTACTTATATTGATAATGGTCACTTTACAAGGGCCAACTTTTATTTTATGGGTGGGAAACTTACAGGCAATAAGCGTTCGGCAAGTGTTCCGACTGATAATTTCAATTTTCAGACCGACATATATAATTTCGGGATTACCATTAATTACGATTTCGATCATTTATTCAGTAAAAAATACGCGCTTGTTCAACCGTTTATGGCCATTGGTATTGAAACCGTACTTTTCAGTTCAAAATACGACAAGGTAAGAAGTATTTTTGACCCTGAAACACAAACCACGTCAACGATAGAATATCATTACTGGACCGATGGGACCATCCGTGACCTGGAGCAATTGCCAGAGAACCAGCTAACCAGCGTGCTGATCGAGCGTGATTTTATATATGAAACCCCTGTTTCAGATAAGAATTGGGGAAATAATGACTATCCCGAATACGCGTTTTCAATACCTGTTGAAATCGGGCTTGACATGCATGTTTCAAACAGGGTAACACTGCGCCTGGCAAACTCTTTTCATTATACTTTTTCCGATTATATAGACCACGTAAGCAGCAAAAACGATCCCTCAATACCTGATGTAATCATAGGGGATAAGAAAACCGACTGGTTTAATTTTACTTATGTCTCGCTTCACCTTGACCTGTTCTCATCTAAGAAAACACTTACCATGGAGCGGCTTTTCAGGGATGTTGATTATGATTATTCCATATTGTTCGGCGATGAAGACAACGACCTGGTGCCCGATGGCTGGGACGATTGTCCCGGAACGCCTGCCGGTGCGCTTGTTGACTCTCTTGGTTGCCCTATTGACAGCGATGATGACGGGATACCTGATTACCGCGATGATGAGATGTTCTCAAGAACCGGGGCCTTTGTTAATGACCGTGGTGTTGAGATTACAGAAGACCAGCTTATTTCACAGCTTGATAAGTCTATGGCTGTCGGGCGTAATGAAATTGACCTTTACATAAGAACCCCCGAATCTTACCGGTCGGGGAGGACTAAAGGCCAGAAAACTGCAATCCCACAGAAATTCAAACATGTTGACAAAGATAGTGACGGCTATATATCATACGATGAGATGTTGCAGGAGATTGACAAATATTTCGATTTTAAATCAAACCTGAATTCTACCGATATATACGAACTAAACAGTTTCTTTTTCTCGCAATAAAGTTCCTTTGCTTCCTGCCTGCTGCAGGCAGGCTCTCAGAATGACAAAAGGAAGACTCTTTATACAACCTCAATACTTTCGTAATCTTTCAAGCTGCCTTTGCGTGTCTTTCTTTTTCAGGTCTTCGCGCTTGTCATACTCTTTTTTGCCGCGTGCCAGGGCAATCTCCAGCTTGGCATAGCCATTATCAGAAATAAACAGCCTGAGTGTAATAATGGTATATCCCCGCTCTTTAACATTTTTCGAAAGCTTTTTCAGTTCCTTCTTATTCAGCAGCAGTTTACGCTCGCGCCCCGGTATGTGGTTATAGTGCGTACCCCAGTTATATTCTGCTATCTGAAGGTTTTTTACAAAAAGTTCGGTTCCGTTGAATGCACAATAAGAATCAACAAGGCTGGCTTTACCGAGGCGTATTGATTTTATCTCGGTGCCCTTAAGCTGCATGCCGGCAACGAATTTTTCAATGATCTCGTAATCGTGCCAGGCTTTCTTGTTTTTTATGTTGATGGCATTGGCCATTTTCTTTTCTTTCGCCATTTCCTATGATTTCAGGGGTTAAGAAGCGTTTTATCCTGCCTCTGTTACTGCAATCGTTTTGCAAAATAACACTATTTTTGCCTAATCACAATATTTTTTAATATGCCGGATACCTTTTGCGACCTCATTTTTGTTCTTGGCCCGACAGCCTGCGGTAAGACACGTTTTGCTGCCGAACTGGCTGCCAGGATTGATGGTGAAATTATCAGCGCAGACTCGCGACAGGTATACCGCCGCATGAACATTGGTACAGGAAAAGATTATAAGGACTATATTGTAAACGGTAGGGTCATCCCGTCCCATCTGACAGATATCTGTGAACCGGGGGAAAAATACAACGTTTTTGAATTTCAGAAAGACTTTTTGGAGGTATTCACCCGTTTGAAAAAAAGAAACAAGATGCCAATTGTGTGCGGGGGCACCGGTTTATATATCGAAGCGGTAACCAATGCATACAAATTAATGCCCGTACCGCCGGATGAGAAACTCAGGAAAACCCTTGAGGAGAAAACACTTGATGAGCTTACGGCAATGCTTGCAGGTTATAAAACCCTTCATAACAAAACCGATATAGACACCAAAAAAAGGGCGGTACGCGCCATCGAAATAGAGGAGTTTTATAAAAAAAATCCGGCAAATCCGAAGCCATTCCCGGAATTAAAGAGCCTATTGATTGGACTTACTTTTGAAAGGGAAACTATAAAAAGAAGAATTACCCAAAGACTTTATCAAAGGCTGAAAGAAGGTATGATTGAGGAAGTGGAAGCGTTACTGAATGATGGGATTAACCCCGAAGACCTTATTTATTATGGTCTGGAATACAAATATGTGACCCTCTTTCTTACCGGCCGGTTGGGCTATGATGAGATGGTGAATAAATTAAACATTGCCATTCACCAGTTCTCTAAAAGACAAATGACATGGTTCAGGAAAATGGAAAGGGAAGGGGCTGTAATCCACTGGCTGGATGGTAATCTCGATCTTGAACCCAAACTTAATAAAGTTCTTGAATTGGCTGGTATAAGCGCCTAAAATCCTGTTTTTATTTCAAAAAATCACCGGCTTTTTTGTCCGGAGAATCTCTTTAAGATCGGGTGGCAAACCAAAATAACGGTTAGTAAAATCGTCAAGTTCTTCTTTTGTTTTAGCAGATAGTAATTCCTGCACCTCTTCTATCACGTCTTTACAAACCATATACGGAAAAGCTGAAAAGACCATTTTCGTCCCTCTGAACTGCCCCATTATCTGGTATTCTCCCGATTCTTCAATAGTCTTGTCTTTAAAAATGCACTTTGAAATATAATCTTCTACATTGTTGTTGCCTGTGGCTATCAAAGGGAACCGCTTTGACATAAAATCGAAGTTTTCTTCAAAATATTTACCGATACGTTCAAGCGATTCCTGCGACATGTGTTCCCTCATTTTCATCAGGCATTCCATGCACATGGCATATTCAATCTCCACATACCCGTCTTTAAATGCTTTTTCTATCACATAATCCGTTGATCCGTCCAGCAGGTACCTGTCGCAGACAATACAATTTGTAAAGTGTTCTTCACTGATGAATGTCCTGAAAACTTTTGGTATTTCTATGGTATTGAAATTGTTGTCTTGCCCTTCCTGTGCCATTGTTGATTTGTTTACAATTGCTTAAATAAAAAACTTCAACAGAAAAAAGATACAAAGAATATACATCATAAGCGAGACCTTTTTGGCTTTGCCTGACAATACTTTAAGAAGAACATAGCTTAACATTCCGAAAATGATGCCTTCGGAGATGCTGAGCGTAAGGGGCATGATGATGATGGTGAGAAATACCGGCAGGGCTTCTTCAATATTTTCGAGGTCGGTTTTCTGAAGGGGGGAGAGCATAAACAGGCCCACAAGAATTAGCGCCGGGGCAGTTGCTGCAGGCGGTACCATCAAGAAAACCGGGGCACAGAAAAGCGACAGGGCAAACAATACAGCCACAGAGAATGCTGTCATCCCGGTTTTTCCACCCTCTGCCACACCCGAAGCGCTTTCAACATAGGTGGTCACGGTGCTGGTACCAAGCATGGCACCTATAGTAGTGCCAATGGCATCGGCAAAAAGTGCCTGCTTTGCCCGCGGAATGTTACCTTTTTCGTCCAGCATACCGGCTTTGCTGCATACACCCACAAGGGTTCCCACGGTATCGAATAGGTCAATGAACAAAAAGGTGAAAAGCACGACCAGCATATCAATGGTGAAGAGGTGTGAGAATTTAAACTGAAAGAATATCGGTTCAGGCGAAGGGGGCAGGCTGAAAAATCCTTCCTGGGGTGTGTGGGTTACACCCAGAGGAATACCGGCAAGCGCCGAAACAAATATCCCGATAAGCAGCGCCCCGCGTACTTTCAAAATCAGCAATACACCTGTGAGTACTATTCCCAGCAGGGCAATCCATACAGCATGGTTCGACATATCGCCCAGGGCAAGCAGAGTTGTTTCATTGGGGATGATGATACCGGCGTTTTTTAACCCCAATAAGGCAATGAATAAACCTATGCCAGCGGAAATGGCATGTTTCAGGTTTATGGGGATGCTGTTAACGATTGCTTCGCGGATATTGGTGGCAGTGAGTATGATAAAAATAATCCCTTCGAGAAAAACAGCGGTCAATGCCATTTGCCAGGAATAACCCATTGCCAGCACCACGGTATAAGCAAAGAAACCGTTTAGTCCCAGCCCGGGCGCCAGGGCAAAAGGTAATTTAGCCCAGAAGGCCATTACCAGGGTGGCAATGCATGCCGATAACGCCGTTGCCGTGAAAAGCGCATTTTTGTCCATACCGGTCTCACCAAGTATTGAAGGATTGATGGCCAGTATGTATGCCATGGTCATAAAGGTGGTAATGCCGGCAATGATTTCGGTTTTTAAATTGGTGCCGTTTTCCGTGAAACGAAAGATTTTATCAAACATGTTCACAAGGTTTTATCCCTTCGTAATATTGATCAAAATTATAATAACCTCACAAGAAAATGAAGCTTTAGATTATTATTTTTGAAATGCTTTATATATTGATTTGTTTTTTCAGTTTACTAAATGACCTTCACCACTGCCTGAAAACAGGGTTTTAAATCATGTTCTTTTAGCCCTTCAAAGAAGATCTCCCCGCTTTGTTCACCAAAAGAGGTATTTAAAATGATAACCTCATCGAGCTTTATTTCATTGAGATAATTTACCTGGATTGAACGGATTTTTTTATTTAAAGGTATGGGTTCCGGAAGATTATTGACGATCCATTCTATATATTTGTTACTGTTTACGTGGTTGTTGATATCAATATCCGAGGTTCTCGCGGTAATGCGGTCTTTGAACACCGGTGATTCAAGTCTTATTTTGCCCGGCTTTTTCTCCAGGGCATGACGGTCTTTGTTCAGGGAAAGTATTCCGGTATGCAATTCGGGTATTTTCGGACGTTTGGTCTGAACATCCACAAGCATCCAATAAGTGGTTGCCGACCCGATTTTTTTTGAATTACGCCAGATGAGCATGTCGCGCACGAAAAACAACCCGTCGGTGCCTTTTGGCCAGGTCTCGATAGTAATTTTATCAAGCCACAGGGGAAATTCATCCATCTCTATATACATCCTGATGAGCATCCAGGCAAGACCTGAACGGTGCATGTAGTCTATTCCCAGGTCAAGGTGCGATGCATGCTGCCATGCTGCTTCCTGTATCAGCGATGTGAGGATATTAAGACGGATGTGCGAGTTTTTGTCAACATGATATGCACAAACCTCAAAATCGGCCTTCCAGACCGGCAGGTACTCTTTATCAGAAATAATGTCCATTTTAAAATTGCTGTTTTCAATTCTCCAAAATAACAAAATATTGTCCCCTGATAAAAGAAATTTCTTCATAAGGTAAAGGTCTCACTTCCACATCATCACTTTGTTAACAAGCAAATGAATAGATTAATTAATTGATAAAGTGAATTTTATATATGCCTATTTGCAGGGTTGTTATTAAAAAATGTTGAAAGTAATCCTGATATTGAATATTTTTCACCGTTAAATATTATGGCCTGAATTGTCAAAAACATAATTACGAGGAATATGACAACAACCGCAACCCATGATCTTGATATGCTGATGGCATGTAAAATTGTTACAGAAAACTTTGCTGTAAATTTACCTGAATTGAAGAACGCCAATGAAACATGGACCGAAGAAACAGTGGTTTCTTTGATGAACCGCGTGGAAAGGGCGTTTAACTATTTTTTGGGCATGGAGGCAAACCGTGAAAGCGCCCTTGCCCGCAACAAATTAAACCATATACAGGCACAGGCGCTTCGGGCTGTGGTATTCCTTAAAACCCGTATTGAGGTTATTTATGCACTTGACCTGGTGCGCAAAAACCAGGTGCTTGACAGACTTGGGTTCAAGGCATACCTGAAAGCAATTTATGAAAAAGATACCGGTATGTTGCTCGAACTGCTTGGCAATATCAATAAAAATCTTACAGAAGACATAAGAAAAGACCTGATACGAAACGAGGCCGACAGGTTTTTTATCGAAAGATTGTCACAATATGCAGTAAAACTGCAAAAAGCAAACCTCTCACGTACTTCGCTTCTTTCGGCACGGAAGGCCATCACAGAACAGGCCGGCGAGATATACAATGAACTTCTGCTCGAAGTACTTGATATCTGTAGTGAAGCCACAGCCTATTACCGCGATAAACCGGCAAAAGCAAAGCTTTTTGATTTTTCATTTATCATAAAAAACCCGCTTATAGCCTCGGTAAGTGCACAGTGAATGCTTTACGTCTATTCACCGTTATTCATAAATCCCTGTTTTTTTAAGACTTCCAATAGTTGTTTCGAAAAGAAAACATTGTCTTTTTTAGGATACCTGTTATCTGTAAAGATCTGTGCAAGAGTCTCTTTTTTGTTCTCTTCAAGCAACCGGGCTGTTAGTTCACTGTTCTCTTTACCTGCATAAATGGTGTCTATGTCATTTTCGTTATAGTCAGCATATTTTTCATAATGAACAACTCCGTTTAATGGTAACCTGTCTGTTAGTTCGGTTTCTTTTGCCGGGTATCCTGTTACCATAGCCGCCACAGGCACGACAGATGCTGGAAGGCCGAGTATGTCTATGATTTTATCCGTCATATAGGTTACCGTTCCCAGGTAACAAATCCCCAGTCCGTGAGCCTCGGCTGCGAGCGCTACATTCTGGCTTACAAGCAATGCATCAATGGCCGCGGTAAAGAAAGACAGGAAGTTGTCGTACCCCGGATCGGCCTTACGTTGCCGGCACCACTTGTTAAACCTGTTGAAATCGGCACAGAAGGTGATGTGGACCGGCGCTTCCAGCACCATATTCTGCTTAAAATGTGCTTCCCATAGTTTTTCACGTATATGTCTGTTACGCGTTACCACCATGCTGTAAACCTGCATATTTCCCGTAGTGGAGGCACGGGTGCCGGCTTCAAGAATTTTGTCCAGTATATCTTGCGGTACCGGCTTGTCTGAATAATTTCTCACCGAACGGTGGTTCAATATTGTTTCCATCATAACTATCCTGTTAAAAAAATATATGTGTTAATTCAACCTGTTGCTTAATTTTGGTATAAAAATATAAAACATGGGCCAAATAAAGTACTTTACGGTAGATGTTTTCACCAGCGACCGTTTTGGTGGCAATCAGCTTGCCGTCTTCCCCGATGCCACGAAAATACCCGAAAACCTGCTTCAAAAAATAGCAAGGGAATTTAATTTTTCCGAAACGACGTTTGTTTATCCTCCTGAAAACAAGTCCAACGACTGCAAAGTCAGGATATTTACCCCGGGCATGGAGATCCCTATGGCCGGGCACCCCACCATCGGCACGGCATATATTCTGCTTTCAAAAGATGTGGTTAAACCAAAACAAGATCATTACCTGATGATTGAAGAGAAGGTTGGGGATATCCGTGTTGATTTTCTTGAAGATAAAAACGGCTTTCATTCCATTACCATGAGCCAGCCGCTGCCGGTTTTTGGCCCGGTGGAAAAAGATTATAAGCTAATCGCGGGCATTTTGTCTGTCCCGTCAGATGAGATTAATCTGCAATACCCCATACAAAGCGTTTCGTGTGGCAATAATTTTCTTTTTGTCCCGCTCAAAACACTCAAAGCCATGCACCTTATCGAAATAAGGAACGAACTGCTGAAAGCCGCGAAGCTTCAGCTCGATACCACCGAAATGTTCGTGTTTACCGAAGAAACTATCCATTCCGCATCACAGTTTCATTGCCGTATGTTTGCCCCCCTTTTTGGTATTTATGAAGATCCTGCCACGGGCAGTGCAGCAGGGCCTTTTGGATGCTATCTCCTTAAGAATAAAATTAACAGCAAGTTTCCGGTATTGCTTGAACAGGGATTTGAAATGGGCAGGCCCAGTATACTCACGATAGATATTGAAAATACGAATGGGGAGATCACTGCCGTGAAGGTGAGCGGGGATGTGGTGCTGGTAAGCGAAGGGAATTTATTTATCTGAAGCATTAAATAAATAAAATGGATCGCAAAGACAGGATACAGGCCATAACAATTGCGGACTTAACCAAAAACTTTGGAACGCTTAAGGCTGTTGACAACCTGTCGCTTGAAATTGAAAAAGGTGAAATATTCGGGCTTTTAGGGCCCAACGGGGCGGGCAAAAGCACTACCATTAAAATATTATGCGGATTGCTGAAGCCCGATGGCGGAAATGTATTCATCAGCGGTATGATGCCCGGGAAGCGAAAAGAGACACTTCATAAAATTGGTTTATGCCCGCAGGATAATAATTTCTGGCCAAAACTCTCGTGCATTGAGCAGCTAACATTCACTGGCATTATGCACGGGTTATCACCGGGCGGGGCCATGGCATCAGCGATTACTCTGCTTGACAGGCTTGGGCTTCAGGAGAAAAGAAACAAGCTGGCACATACCCTTTCGGGAGGGATGAAACGCAGGCTCAACCTTGCGCTGGCGCTTGTCCATCATCCTGAAATACTGATACTCGATGAGCCTGAGGCTGGCCTTGACCCTCAAAGCAGGGTGATGGTGAGGGAGTTTATCATGGAAATTGCTGCCGACAAAACCGTTATTCTTACTTCCCATAACATGGATGAAGTGAAACGGCTGGCGCAACGCATAGCGATTATTGATCATGGCCGGCTCCTGCTGACCGGGACACCGGTTGAACTTAAAAAAACCGTTGGTGAGGGAGATATCCTCGAAATAGACCTTATTGAAAAATTGGCTGACAACAAAGAGATTGAAAAACTTTTGCAACCGGTTTCGAACAATATACGCGTTATAAACAATTCCATAACTATAAGGTCAATGAATGCGGTGGAATTGCTGCCGGGGGTATGCAACCACCTGCAAAAAAACGGTATTGTCTACAGCAACATCAGGCTTCGTGGCAATACGCTCGAAGATGTTTTTATTCATCTTACCGGAAGGAGGTTGAGGGAATGGTATTATTATACATCATTATTAAATGTTTTAAAGAGCAATACCGGAGTCTCTGGCTGCTTGTTTTAACGGTTACCTCTGCACCTTTTTTTGTGCTTATTTATAACCTTATTGTTGAAAGTTATAACCAGACATACAGGATTGATATTTTAAACAATGATATTGAATTATTTCCCGACTCATCTTTTCCCAATTATGGTGAAAAACTTTTAGGAGCTATACTTTCAGATACCCTTCACCAGGCATTCGAAATAAATATTGCAGGCAATTATGAAAGCAGTCTGGACAGGATCAAATCCGGTAAAAGCGATGTATTGGTGATAATACCCGGGGATTTTTCAGAAAAAATACTCAATGCCGCACAGGAACCCCGGCAACAGGTGCCTGTGGAATTTATAGGGAATATTACCGGCATGAAGTACATGGTTGGTGCGGTATGGATATATTCCTCAATTTCAACCTTTATTACGGGAGAGACAGGTATGACCGAACCCCTGCTGATGGAAGAGAAACCCGTTGGGTTGTCGGGCAACCGCACCGATTTTGAACTGGCTGTACCGGGATTGCTCATTTTTTCTATTATCATGCTCATGTTGAGCGCTTCTTCGGCAATGGTTTACGAATCGGAGAACCGTACGCTTGACCGTTTGAAAATGTCGGGGGTGCCTGTATTTACGCTGTTAGGCGGAATATCAGTGGTGCAATTGATGGTTGGTTTTTTGTCGGTTGCATTAACGCTTTTTACTGCCCTGCTGCTGGGATTCAGGTATGAAGGATCGCTTTTACTGGTGCTGCTGGTGGCATCGCTTACCACCTTGTCGGTAATTGCTTTCTGCCTCATTATTGCAGCTTTTTCAAAAACGGTAACACAGGTATTGGTTGTGGGAAATTTCCCGCTGTTTGTATTCATGTTCTTTTCGGGTGCGATGTTTCCCATCCCTACGGCGACATGGTTCAGCATCGCGGGATACGATATCTCTTTAATTAGCCTGCTCTCGCCGAGCCATGGCGTAAATGCGCTGCATAAGGTAATGTTCATGCAGCAAGGTTTTTCTGCCATCGTGCCCGAACTTGTCTCATTATTTATCCTCACTGTTATATACGCTATTGCAGGCGGATGGCTTTATTACCGTATGCACCTGCGGGTGGCTTAGCAAGAGTAACCCGGAACCTGTTAAAAACTATCCCGTTGAAAAGTTTGACTGCCGGCAGATAATTTGTAAATTACACTGTTTTTTTAATGAAGCAACACAATGTTTAACTTTAAACACTAAAATACCTTTGAAACCAAACTTAAATTAATGCTACACGCGAAATATATGTACCTTCTCCCGAGTTTGACACTTAAAATTTTTAACAGGCAGAATGTCAGCGCAAAAGCATAGGCCAAATTGATTTGTGCCACTACATTTCTAT
>JAFGPL010000041.1 GCA_016936215.1 Bacteroidales bacterium | reverse complement strand
AATCTGTAGTACACAAACCTGAACCCGAAAATGACAGAACCCTTATCAATCAAAAATTTTTGAGCGGATAGCTGCAAATTGGGTTAATCGGACAATAGTGTAAAAATATACATGCCTGCAACAAGAATAGTATTGTCCGGCATTACGGTTATTGCCATTGATATATCAGTTGAGGTATTGATATTATGTTTAAAGCCACGGGGAGAATTACCGAAAGCAACAGATTTTCCCTGGGCATTCAAATTCATTACCAGCATATCTTCTTTCTCCGCACCCTCAGAATTGACAACACCGGAGACCATTATATTTCCGTCCGGCAAAACAGCTATATCAAATATTATGGAGCTTGTATTTTCCCATTCGGCCAGAAAAATACCATCATCGGCGAATTGAGTCACCAGATCACCCGGCCGTTGTGCGCTGAATGCTATATAGAATAGAATAAAAACCGTGTTCAGAAATAGCTTTTTCATATTCATATACATTGTTGAATTTGTTAGCTGATGCAAGTTCACTTCGAAAGTTATATTCCAGGAAGCTCCTGAGAAAACTTTTGTGCTGAACAACGACAGAAGGGTATGAACAGCAAAAATTCTTTGTTACGAAAGCAGAAAATTAGTCAAGCAGGAGCACAAAATCCAGAATGCCCGGTCCGGTTTGTTCCTCCGGAGAAATTGGTGAGACTCAAAATTCAAAAAGCGCAGCGCAACAAAATCAACGTACTATGCACATTCTTGAATCGGTATAGACTGAGGTTCGCATCCTGTAAATATAAATACCGGGTTGAATTTTTCTCTTAAGGTCAAGCTCGAAAGAATTATTGCCTGCTGCATATGCCCGTGTATCAGACTCAATTATTCTGCCCTGCATATCTATAAATTCAATACAAACCTCTTCACTCAAAGGAAGGCTGAATTCAATAATTGTTGTTTCCATAAAGGGATTGGGATGATTTTGTTCTAAAAAATAATCAAAGGTATTTGCCTGTGTAAGGGCAACCGGTTCATCAGTTTCTGTGATCGTATCGGGAATGTTGTATGCTATGGCCAGACCATAAACCTGGCTTCCTATGCCGGTTACCAGCGTATCACGCTCGGTGCCATCCAGGTTTGACCGGCCCATCACCTGGTTATCGTTCCAGTAAATTTTAGAGTCGGAAGCATCAATAGCGAAAAACAGGGTATTTACATCCTGAATAACCGTATCAATGCCTGATCCATCAAGATTGGCTTTATAGATAATATCTTCATTCAGTCCGCAATCGGTCCAATAGATTTTATTATCATATACATCAATATCCCATGGACCTATCAGCTTATTCTTTGGATGTACAATGATGTTTTGCAAATTCGTTTTATCATAATTCATCCCGTATATGACATCTGCACAGGCGGAGTTATTCCGTATCCAGTATACTCTTTCATTAGGGGGGTCAATTGATAAACCAAGATAGTGATAGCTGGTGCCTGTTGAAATGTAAAGGTCTTCAATGTTACTGTTCAGTCCATCCATGTCGGCCCGGCTTACCGCATCGAGCGAATAGGTATCGCTGATGAAGACTATTTTCCGTAGTCCCAGATCAAGTTCAATGTCATGAATTCCGGGGATATCGGTAATCAACTCTGCAAGAAATGCACCATTTGCAGCTATTTTGATAATCCGGCTCCTGCCCCGCTCCGAGATGTAAATTTCCGGGGGTGAAACGGAGTTATCTACCGCCAGTCCTGCAGGCATATACAGGCTGTCAATAAGCGTCTGAACATGACTTCCATCGAGATTCGACATATTTATTACACCACTGGTTTCCGACATAATTCCAACATCAGCCCATAAGAGTTTTGCAGACTTTGCCTGGACAGAAGCCGGCGTGTCGGTAACTGATGCCTGTCCCTGGAGTATCATATCTGGGGACAGGAAAATCATAAGCACAATAATAAAACCTTTCATAACTAATATATTTTGACCCTGAAATATAAAAGTCGGGGTTCATATATCAAACTATTTGTGCTCAGTAACGATAAATAGGATACGAACCGGGGTTTTACTTAGACATAATCCATCATTACCCCCGCTTAACGCCAAGCAAAATCGCTTTTTGCATATTCTATTGTGCATTTATTTAAATATATTGTTGATTTCGTTGTGCATTTAGTATCTTTGTAGAAACAAAAGTGTATAAACCATGAAAACACTTTATCAGAAATTTGAAACGCTTTTACAAGGTACGACAAATGACTTTAAACGTTATTTGTACGAAGAGGTCTCGTGGGATAGTCGAATGATTGGGATTATTGGAGCTCGTGGTGTTGGTAAAACTACAATGGTTTTGCAATATATTAAGGAAAATTTGGATAGCAAAAAATCGTTATATGTGTCAGCGGACGATATGTACTTTGGTGAAAACAAACTTTTTGATTTAGCCGATGATTTCTATAAAAATGCCGGAGAAAATTTATTTATTGATGAAATACATAAATACACTGACTGGTCACGCGAATTAAAAAATATTTACGATTCATTTCCTGACTTAAAAATTGTTTTCACAGGTTCTTCTGTCCTTGACATACTTAAAGGTTCTTCGGATTTAAGTCGCCGGGCAATCATATACAAATTACAAGGCCTCTCCTTTCGGGAATATTTGAGATTATTTCATAGTTACGATACCGAAGTATATTCGCTAAAACAAATTGTCAATAACGAAGTGAAACTTCCAAACATAACACATCCACTTCCTTTATTCAATGACTATTTGAGGCGAGGATACTATCCTTTCGGACTTGAAAATGAAATAAATTTACGTTTAGGGCAAATCATTGTACAAACATTGGAAACAGATATACCGCAATATGCTAACCTAAATATTGGAACAAGTCGTAAGCTAAAACGATTGCTATCCATTATCGCTGAGAGTGTTCCCTTTAAGCCAAACTTTTCCAAAATATCCAAAATAATTGGCGTAAGCAGGAACTCCTTAGACGACTATTTTTCAATTATGGAAAAAGCCGGTCTTATTGGGCAGTTACGTAACAAAACAAGCGGTATTCGCGGGTTAGGAAAGGTAGATAAAGTATATTTAGATAATACAAATATCATCTTTAACTTAGTTGGAGATAAATCAAATGTTGGAAACATAAGAGAAACGTTCTTCTTCAATCAAATGCGATTAAGAAATGACGTAATATCATCAGAAAAAGCAGATTTTGTTATTGATGATTATACTTTTGAAATTGGCGGAAAGAACAAACAGCAAAAACAAATCGAAAAAGACGGAAAATCATTTATTATTAAGGATGATATTGAATTTGGTTATCTAAATGTTATACCACTATGGGCTTTTGGATTAAATTATTAAAGAACTAAAAATGAATAATTGCCAGAACTATATAGGATTTGAAGCATAATTAAGCCAAAAGAAGAGGCAGTAAATTGGAGAACCTGCTGCCTGAGAAAAGAGCCTGGCCGCTTGAAACGGAAGTGCTTCGGAATGCGCACCGTTTCATACCACTATCGTTGTGTGAAAGCCGGCATACTGTCATTACAATACCAATAGTAAGAATTTTAAAATAATCAAATGTTTAACCTTTGACGCATCTTTTTTATTTCAATCCAGGGTATTTTTAAGTCCGAATAACAATATAAGTCTTAGTTTTTAATAATTTTGAGCCTTTATATAAGCAGAAAAATACCATCGCATATTGAATATATTTAATAAGCCATACCCCTTTAATGATGATTTAAAACATAATACAAAAATTATTTTTTTTATCAGTATTGGCGTATTTGTTTTTTTGTATCTTTTTCAGCCGTTTAATATAAGCTCGCTCCCCAGGCAGGAAATGTTTTATTTTATTACAGGCCTTGCCGTGATTACATTTCTCGCGCTAAGTTTTCATTTGTTACTCTTACCCAGTCTTTTTCCCAAAAAATTTTCCTCAACTGAATGGAATATTAAGAAAGAAATTCTCTGGAACGTATGGATATTATTCACCATTCTGGCCGGATACTTTGTTCTGAACAATTACCTTGGCGTTATGAAAATCGGGTTTAGTATGGTTATAAAATCAGTTTTAACTGCAGTAATCCCCATTTCTGTTTTAATAATTGTAAACCATAATAAGAAATTACGTTCTCATGTAAAACTTGCCGATGAATTAAGCAAAAAGCTAAAAGAAAATAAATCTATCCAGGAAAAAATAATTTATTTCGATTCCGATTACCAGAAAGACAGCCTTGCCATAAAAGTAAGCTCATTGATATTAATCCGGGCGGCAAATAATTACATCGAAATATTTTGGAAAGAAGGGGAACTGGTTAAAAACCAAATGGTAAGGTGCAGCCTGGCGTATGCCGAGGAAATTTTGAAGGAACATAAATTCATCTTTAAATGTCACCGGTCTTTTATGGTTAATATTAATTTAATTGACAAAATTGAAGGAAACACCCAGGGATACAAACTTTTTTTTGACGATGTTAGTTTTCCAATTCCTGTCTCAAAGAATTCTGTGACCAGGCTTAAGGAACTTATATAATGCAATCTTATATTTATAAATCTTCTGTTTCGGCAATTCTATAAAATATTTATAATTCATAAAACTGGCCACTAAAATCTCTGATTTCGTCCCTAAAACAACTTTATACACCTGTAATTTTCCTTTTAATCCCTTTTATTTTCAATCTGAATTCTGAAACAATACTTTTGCCCGTATTATATTCAAAAAAATTATGAGTGGATTTAAAATTGGTGATCTGCATATAAATTTACCTATTGTGCAGGGAGGAATGGGAGTTGCTATTTCATTATCAGGACTGGCTTCAGCAGTGGCAAATGAAGGAGGTATCGGTGTTATTTCCGCAGCAGGAATTGGCATGTTGGAAACCGATTATATAAAAAATTACCGTGAGGCTAACAAAAGAGCTTTAAGAAAAGAGATACAAAAAGCCAGAAACCTGACCAGTGGGGTATTGGGGGTAAATATCATGCTTGCAGCATCCGATCATGAAGAATTAATAAAAACGGCCATTAACGAAAACATTGATATCATCATAATGGGCGCCGGTTTGCCTCTAAAAATACCGACAATGCTTGAAAAAGCAGGATTGACAAATCATCATACAAAACTGGTTGTTAAAGTTTCATCAGCAAAAGCTGCGAAACTTATTTTTCAGTACTGGGCAAATAAATATCATCGTATTCCCGATGCTGTGGTTGTTGAAGGCCCTCTTGCAGGCGGGCATTTGGGTTTTAAACCGGAAGAGCTGACAGGAGAGGTAGTTTCATTAAAGAGGCTGATAGAAGAAACAGTTCACGAAATTGGTATTTTTGAAAGCCAATTCGATAGAGAGATTCCGGTTATAGCCGCAGGAGGTATTTATACCGGTAAAGATATGTTCGAAATAATGCAGGCAGGCGCTAAAGCTGTAAAATTAGGTACCCGGTTTGTGACAACCTTCGAATGTGATGCTTCGCCAGCGTTCAAGGATTGCTATTTAAAGTGCCGCAAAGAAGATATTACTATAATAAACAGCCCCGTAGGTTTACCCGGCAGGGCAATTCAGAACGAATTTATCAGACAGATCAGAAACGGTGAAACCAAGCCGTTTAAATGCGTGTGGAATTGCTTAAGCCCATGTAACTACAAAGAGGCCCCTTACTGCATAGCACAGGTATTATTTAATGCAGCACGGGGAAAAATGGATGAAGGTTTTGCCTTTGCCGGAGCAAATGCTTACAGGGCTACAAAAATTCAACATGTTTCGGAAATAATCAATGAACTGGTTATGGAATATAATTTAGAAAGGATGAAGAATAAGGTATGCGAAACCAATAAATTATTACCGGAATTACTTTATATTCAGGCTGCTTCGTAACTGTTAATATTTCCAGGTTTTTATCAGACCCTTTTCACCGGCAATTTATGTTTTAGAAGGAAAGTCATGCCCGGTATTTGGATCATTCATGAGTTCTCACCCGAAAGTGCAGCCGACTCAAACTTTTCATTATTTAGTCTATTGGTTTAAAAATATATTTCTCATCAAATTCTGTTTCTAATCCTGAAGAATTTTTCTCAATCAAACGTCAATGATTTTTCTGCGCCGTCAGGTGCGAAAACACAGTAGAAAATATCATTTGTGTAAGAATCGCCCGCCCCGATGGGGGCGGAACATATACCCCGCATTTTGCTTTCTACCGACATTTTGAGGCTGTCTAAAAAGTCGGCTTCTCATCCCTCTTTGTCATTCTGAACGGAATGAAGAACCTTTTTCATGACCACAGGGAATAATCTAATTACCAATACAATAAAGATCCTTCGCTTCTCTCAGGATGACAAAAAGCAGACTTTTTAGACAGCCTCATTGCCCGTAAATTTTCATTTTGCGCTGTATTCAATAAAAACTTTTAACCGCTAAGTACCACGTTCTGCTATGACTGTGACAGAGCCGGGAATATTCAATCAGATTTTTACCTGAATTCTTTATCTCCTCCAAAATGAATACAAGTTGATGTTTCCACTATCCCTTGCCTTAGCCTTAGCCTTTACCTTAACCTTATATTTCCAATCACGATATAGCTTTGGCTACCCTGTCTGGTTATCACCTTACATTACCTAAGCAACACCATTTGGCGTGACTGGCTGACCGTTTCTCTGCCAGTATTAATTTCTATTCTGTAAATATATGTACCGGAAGCCAGACGTTTGTTATTATCATTATACCCGTTCCAGCTTATTTCAAAGGCGCCTGCAGGTTGATACCCGTTGATGAGGGTACGCACCTTTTCACCTTTCAGATTATAAATGTTCAGCATTATTTTGGCAGAAACCTTAAGAGAGTATGAAATAGTGGTTGATGTATTAAAAGGATTAGGATAATTATCAGAAAGTGTAAAATTTTCCGGGATATCAATTTCACTTTGTTCAATGAACGTGGGATGATAATCTATTAATTGTACCAGTTCGATACCCTCACCGCTACCCAGGTTGCGGCTGTACTGTTTATCAGTGGAATTGTTCCAATGCTCGTGTACACCCAGGCTTTCCAGGGCAATACCGTCGTTTTCCGGGTCGTAGATCGTGCCCGAAGGCGGATTGCCTGCCTGGGCCGCTTCGTGCAGATAATTGTCGGCTGTACCTGAGGCCACGTTCCCGTGAGATCGTAAAAAGTCCAGCAATACTGATTCAATTGCGACACCATCCTGGCTCATGAACAAACTTGAGGCTGGTCCATCATTGAAAGGGGGAGCCGACCAGTAGTTATTGCGAATACACTCGGCCATGAACAACAGGGTCTTTCCGCCCAGATCTTTATGGCCCATAAGGTCAACCAGTGCATTGTATGATCCCATGGGACGCATGGGAATTTCGGCGGTGAAATCGAGTGCAGCCACTGACTTATGCATGAATTCCGGATGCCAGCCATGGTAGTATTGGAAGACGGTGGGGTGCCAAACAGATCCGAAATGGTTCTTGGCGCAGAGCGTGACACCAGCCAGTTCATGGGAGCGCGGCAGGGCTACATTGATGAGATATTTGGCTTCTGAAACCACTGTGGGCAGACATACCGTACCGCTACCCGGAACCAGGCCAGGATCGCCATAATGGACTACACAGTTGGGATCGCGCACAACCTTTTCGCGGGTACCGGGATTACTGCCGGGGCCGGACTCATAACCGCTGCGGTCTGTGGCATCGCCCTCGGCCCAGCGCACACCGGGAAAGTCTGCATGGCAGTATAGGTAAACCGGGTCGCCGTGGTAAAAAATACAATCATAAAGGGTGATGTCCTCTTCCGGCACGCCGGCCTTGTTCACCAATTGCCAGAGCAGGGCATGAACCATCTGCGGACAGGGACGGTTATCCTGGCTGCTTGTCCATTCATACGAACGGGAGAATATGTTATTGACCTTGATGGCAATCTTGTCGCCAGCCTGGTAACCAGTATCGCTCTGGCCATAACGGGTCTTGTTAAAATATCTGAAGAGGGAATCCCATGCTGCAACCTGATCGGCGATACCGGTGAGGTTGAGAAGTGCATGAGTCATCATGTGCCGGGCCACTTCCGGATCGGTACGTTCATCTTCCCACCACCAGCCGCTTGTGCTGCCCTGGTCGCAGAGTTTACTGTCATAAATCCACACGACGCGTCCGGGATGAATTCCCCTGGCAATGCCTACAGGAGTGTTTGCCGCATCAGTAGGGACAAAAGCTGTAGTATTCAGTTTGTCTAAGGCAGAGGCGGCAACATCACGGGTATCGCTCAGGGTAACAAAGTATAGCACAATGGCCACTGCAAAACAAATCGCACCTACCATATACTGTTTATTCTGAAACAAACTGCGTGCCCGCCGCATAATAAGTGTTGATCCGGCCAAACCTATAATCCATGCAATAAAACCGGCAGCAATCGGCCGCGCCACCTTCTGACACGGATAATCAGCCCGGCTTGGCTTTGGAACAACCCGAACAAGGACCCATATAACGGCAGCCAGGCCAATTATTATCCATAACCATAAAGCTTTTCTTTTGGTCATTTCAAGTCCAATTATCCTGCCTGTGTGGGGGCATACTTTAAACTGTTTTTTTACCAGTTGTCTGATTTTTGAAAACATGGCGCAATTATATTTAGAATATTTTCTCGGATAGGCTTTAAATGTAGCAAACATTTGCATGAAGCACAAATTTTTTATGAATGAATTGTAAAGGTGATGTACCTGACACGATTAATGATTCTTCATAAACGCTTAATCTTCATAGATTAAATAAAAATTCTGCCTGAAATTTCATTCTGTTTCAATATCCACACCGGGAAAAATATCTTTCAAATCCCCTAAAATTTTGTCTGATATAGAATTACCCGTTAAATTAATATGTTTCAGGTTTTTTAAGTTCTTTATACTTTCGGGTATTTCAGACAGGTTATTGTTTTCAAAATCAATATCTTGAAGTGATGAAAGTTTGCCGAAATTTTTGGGTAGTTTGGTAAGGCCATTGTCCTCAAGATCAATTTTAATTACTGTTTTTAACTTACCAAAACTTAAGGGGAGTTTTTCTATTTTATTTGCCTGTAAATCAATATTCTTTATGTTTTTAAGCCTTTTAACTTTACATGATATTTTATGAATATTATTTTTGCGCGCCCTTAATGTTTCCAAGTTATACAGCTTATAAACCTGCTTTGGCAGCTTTGTAAAGTTGTTAGATGAAATATTTATTGATTTGAGATGAATAAGCTTTGATATAGATTTTGGTAAGTTCTCAAGGGAATTCTCACTTAAATCAAGTTCAGTTAAATTTAACAACAGAGATATGCTGTCAGAAAGCCTTTGAATATTTTGATTTCTTAAATCAAGGGAATAAACATCATTTGGTGTTTCAAGGGCCTTGCTTAAAGAGGTAAAATGCTTCGTGTTTTGTGCATTTAATGAAATCAGGTTAAAAAAAAGTACAATAAAAATTACAGGTCTCATAATCAATGATATTTGGTAATATAGCAGTATAAAAAATATTTTTTATTAGCTCTAAATTAATGGTATTTAGTGAAACAGTAAAAATTATGGTTGCCTATACCTATTTTACAAAAGAAAAATAAAGAGGCTGTGTAAAAAGTCACTTCTCTTGTCATTCTGAACGATAGTGAAGAACCTTTTCTCATGACCGAAGGGAGTAATCTATATTTTTGAATATGAGATGTTTCGCTATCGCTCAACATGACAAATCGTGTTAGAAAAAGACTTTTTACACAGCCTCTTTAAGATTTAAGGATTTTAATTTTTTATTTAACCAACATTTGCATTACTTGTTTGCCATTTAATGTTTCAACAGTATATAAATATATTCCCGAAGGTAATCCCTGGTTAACATATTCAATTGTAGTTTTTCCAGAAGGAAATTTTCCATCAGCAACAATTCCAACAAATTGTCCCATAGCATTATAAAGGATTATTTTAACATACATCCCAGTGCTTAAGGTAAAACTAAAATTCGTATGGTCACTAAACGGATTCGGATAGTTTTGCTCAACTTCAATATTGTTTGCAAAACTTACACCTTCAACTGTTTTCTTAAGTTCATTAATTTTACCTACACCAACATTGGCAGGTACATTGCTGGCAACTGTGCTAACAGGATCAAGGGTATAAGCATATGGTAAATTCCACCATCCACAGTCGCTTTGCGAAATTACCGGGGCGCCTGTGTTTCCTGTGAACATATTACCACTCTGGCAAATATATCCGTTTGGTAATCCACTAACAGGGAATTTATCTGTTGACATAGATAATTCTACATTATTGTAATGGCAGTTTTCTACCAATACATGGGCGCCAACGCGAGCTGCCAGGCCATAATCACTGATATTGTTAAAATAGTTATTAAACATATGAACTGCACCAAATCTCACACTAGGATTACGTCCATCGGTATTTTGATAATAATTATGATGAAGTGTAATCCTCATTGCACCATCAACAGATTGTGAACTGGTATTATCGGTATGACCAATCAACATGGTTTTCATATGATCATGCAAGTGGCACCAGGATATTGTTACGTATTTAGAACCACGTTTTATATCGAGTAAACCATCGTATGTATCAACACCAATACCGCTGCCTATTTTACTATGTAATTCCATATGGTCTACCCAAACATGGTTACAGGCATCAATCGTTAATGCATCATCGGGATAAAATACTTCATGAATTTTAATGTTGCGAACAATCACATTTTCATAATCCCAGATATTTAATCCTATGTTTTGCAATTCAGCCGTGCTGCCTAATCCAAGAATGGAAACATTAGCACCATGTTTTACAGTTACTACTGTAGTTGAGGATGCTGAAATTTTGCCACTGATATAAAGTATTGCAGGTGAAGTATTACCTTCACGCCCTGCTGCCCAGGACTGCAGTGCAGACAATGAGCTAACTGTAGTGGAGCTTCCACCTTGGCCTCCGGTTGTAGTGGCATATCCGTCACCTGAAACTGCAGCATAGCCAATCATTGAGTTGTCTACAGGATTTGTAGAAACCTGAGAGAAGTTTGCTGTAACAGATATATTAGAATTAACTGTGATGGTAACCGGATTAGAAGACCCGCTTGCGCCACCGCTCCAGTTATCAAACTGATATCCACTTGATGGGGTTGCTGTTAATGTTGCTGTTGAACCTGCATTATAAGTTCCGGCACCTGAAACAGTACCAGAGCCGTTTACACTTGCAGATACAGTATAAGTAACGGGATTCGTATTCCCTCCATTACAGTCGGCTGCTGATATGCCTGAACCGGTTACCTCAAGATAGTCAATATTTGCTAACCCTGAGCTTTGATTTGCTTCTAAACGAACTTCAACAAAACCAGAAGGTACGTTATTGATAGTAACAGATGTTGTTGTCCATGTTGTCCATCCGCCAGTATCAGCAAAATTCACAGTAGAATATGCTGTCCCATTTAAATACAACACACCTGTTCTGTTAGTTGTAGATCCGTTTGCGAAGTTCCAGCGGAAAGTGTATGACCCGCCGTTACCATTGATGGCCCAATCAACACCTGTTCCGCTTGAATTATCGGTATTGGCAAAACCGCTACCTGTAAAACCACTGTTATTGTTATCAACTGAACCGTCAACACCACAGAAACCTGTTGTGTTTTCCTGAATGGTAATGGTTGTTAATGTAGAAGTCTGGCTGAAGTTAGCGGTTACAGATAAATTAGAATTTACAGTTACAGTGGTGGTTGTATTTGTTCCACTTGCTGCTCCGCTCCAGCTATCAAACTTCCATCCGCTTGATGGATATGCAGTTATAGTAACCACCGTGCCTGCAGTATATGTTCCTGCACCAGAAACACTGCCCGAACCGTTTACACTTGTTGTTAAGGTATAGGTAGAAACAGGGATTTGAGTGAACGTAACAGAAACATTGCGGTTGCTGTTCATAGTGACAGTGCCTGTATTTCCATTACTGGCATCTACCCCGCTCCAACTGCTTACCTGGTAATCGCTTGATGGAGATGCAGTAAGCGTTACAACTGTTCCTTCATTATAGGTGCCGGCACCAGACAGGCTGCCAGAACCGATAACACTTGTTGATAAAGTATAGGTAACAGGATTCGTACTCCCTCCATTACAGTCAGCTACCGAAACACCTGAGCCGGTTACTTCTAAATAGTCAATATTTGATAATCCTGAGCTTTGATTTGCTTCTAAACGAACTTCAACAAAACCAGAAGGTACGTTATTGATAGTAACAGATGTTGTTGTCCAGGTTGTCCATCCGCCAGTACCAGCAAAATTCACAGTTGAATAAGCTGTCCCATTTAAATACAATACACCGGTTCTGTTGGTTGTAGAGCCGTTTGCGAAGTTCCAGCGGAAAGTGTATGACCCGCCGTTACCATTGATAGCCCAATCAATACCTGTTCCGCTTGAATTATCGGTATTGGCAAAACCGCTACCCGTAAAACCACTGTTATTGTTATCAACCGAACCATCAACACCACAGAAACCTGTTGTGTTTTCCTGGATGGTAATTGTATTATTTACAGGTGTACTATTCTGAACTGAAAGACTTATATTTAGATAGCTGCTTGCTCCACAATCGTTAATAAATGTAGCAGTATAAGTACCAGCCTGTGAAGTTTGAAGATTGGTTAATTCAATTTCACGGGTTGAAGCAGAATACCCATTGGGGCCTGACCAGCTCCATGTGCCACCACTTGTTGGTTGAGGACCGAATTTTACAGCATCACCTGCATTTACCGATACACTGTTACTTTGCGACCAGGAACCACCGTTGACCTGAATATATGAGGTAAGGGCTGTAGCTTCACAATTAACAGGTATTTCAGAGAAGTAAGCTGTAATATTCTTATTTGCATCCATTATCACAGTGGCAGGATTTCCAGTATATCCACCGCTCCAGCTATCAAATTGCCATCCACTGGCGGGATTTGCAGTCATTGTTACCGAAGTACCTGCATTATAAGTCCCGCTGCTTGGAGTAACAGAGCCTGATCCATTAATTGTTGTGGTTAATGTATATGTTACAGGTGTTGTTCCATTATATGACAAACTTATATAATAAAGATTTGCCACATCAGCCTTGGTTAAAGAATGGCTGCCTGCTGCAAGGGTAACTGTCAGAATGCCGGAGGATACATTACGGGTTGTCCCGTCAATTTTAATGCCTCCGCTCCATCCTTCATTAAACACCAAAGTCATTGTTGCCTCCTGAGCAGTTGTAAAAGTTACAGAAGTGCTTGACTCCATTTTTAAACAATGAGTTAGGGTCAGTCCGTTGTATACAACAGTGCCTTTAGAATCAGAAAGGTTTCCTGATATATTAAAGAAAGAACTGTTCAAACCTGACAACGTAAAGTTATGAACAACATCTTCACCGGTTGGTGGCGGGGGTGTTGTGCCACCTTGTGTAAATACAGCGGTAACAGATTTATTTGCATTCATATAAACAGTTGCCGTGGGGCTGGTTCCGCTTGCATCACCTGTCCAGTTGCTAAATGACCATCCGCTTGCTGCTGTTGCGGTAACAGTGGCTGTGGTTCCTTCGTTATAAGTGCCTGCGCCTGATACACTTCCCGAACCGGAAACATTTGTGGAAAGTGTGTATGTATTGGTTGGCGGGGGAGTTGTGCCTCCGCCATACTCAATTGCGCCCAGATCTAAAGTCCCTGTACCGGAAACACCCGGGGCACTGCAACCGATATTAATTAACGAGCTGCCCGAAGACAAGTTTAAAAATCCATTTGAGGTTGGGGCTGAATTGGGCCCTTGTGACAAAGTCTGAAAATCAGAACTCTTAACAACAACAGACCATTCTGTATCGGTATCATCGAACGCGTTGCATGATGCCGGGGCATCACCAACTATTCTGTCAGTATGATTTCCCTCGAATGTAATACAGTTTCTGAATGTGTGGGAAGCATTATCCCTTGTATGATAGTTGTAATCACCATTATTGTAAGAAGTCAGGTTGTAAAACTTTATGTTCCCGATGTTCCCGTTATCTGTAAAACCGTGTTTGCCATTATTAAAAGCAATGCACCGGCGTAGTTCATGGTCAACCTTGTTGTCGGAAGACCCTAATTTAAAACCGTTTTTATCACCACCACCTGAAGTACCGCCAGTAGTTAGAATACCATTATTATGGGCGATGCAATTTTCGAATTTAACAATCCCGATTGGCCCTGTTTCAGATTTTGTGTAAAGGTCCCAGCCATCATCAATGTTATGGTGAGAAACACAATCACGGAAAATATTTCCGTTACCACATGTTAATTTTGCAGCAAAACCATCGGCATCTTCATTGTCTGAATCCCTGTTGTCATATGCTTCACATCCGACAATGAGGTTGTTTGAAGGCCATTCACTAATCTGATCGGCATCTGTATTATAACGGCTTAACTGCAGGCCTGAATCGTGATTATTTCTGAAAACGCAGTTCTCGATGGTATTATTATTACCTGATAATAACATACCATTGTCACCGGCCCTTTCAATAATAATACCATTCCAGTGCCAGTAATCACCTTCCATCACAATACCGCGGCTTGATGAATTTTCCGTATCATCAAAACGCAATACAGGAGTTTCTCCCGAATAGGCAAATACCCTTATGTTTGCACTTGAAGTACCACTTTTTGTTATAACAACAGATGGTGTTGTCATAACATGGGTTCCTCCCCTAAGATAAATGTAATCTCCCGCTGAAACAACACTCACAGCTTTCTGAAGTGTTTTAAACGGACTCGAGGCAGAGGTCCCGGAATTGGAATCACTACCGTTTGTGGCCACATAATAACTGGCCCCCAGAAGGTTTGCCGTATACATAAGCACAGCAACCATCCAGAAAGAAATTCTTTTTCTCATAGTTTGAAATTTTAGTTAAGGTTAGTATTCAGTTTAAAACTGATTTTAAGTTAATATTTTAAACTGGTATAATAAAAGTAAATGTAGTTACATACCCAGATTAAAGGTATAACACATGTTGAAAGATTTTGGACAGATGTTGAAAAGAGTATAAATTATGTTGCCAGTCTTATTAGTTATGTTGCAATACATGTATGACGTTTCTGCTTAATGTGCTGTTAATTAATAATTATACCAAATAACGGCTATAAAACTAAACTTTATTTAAACTTTTGCCATAGATTAATTCTGTTGGTGTTTTTCCCAACACTTCCCTGAAAATTTTTGAAAAATATGCAGGTGAAGCAAAACCTACCATATATGAAATTTCGTTTATGTTATACTTATTTTCCAATAACAGTTTTGCGGCACATTTGATCCTATACTCCCGAATAAACTGGCTGGGGCTTTTGCCAACAAGGTTCTTTATTTTCTTGAAAAGGTTTGTACGGTCCATATTGAGTTGTTCTGAAATAATTGAAACAGTTAATTCAGGATTTGAGATATCCTTATCAATAATTTCGATTATTCTTTTCAGAAATTCCTCATCGAGCTTGTTTGTAGTAATCTCTTTGGGTATAACATTTAAACTGTTGGAAAAACGTTCATGTAATTTTTTTCGGCTGTCAACAAGATTTTTAATACGTGCATTCAAGACATCAATGCTAAACGGTTTTGTAATATAATCATCTGCTCCGGAAGCAAATCCTTCAATTTGATGTTCATCTAAAATTTTTGCTGTAAGCATAACAACCGGTATATGGCTGGTATTGATATTTGATTTAATATTTCTGCAAAATTCATTGCCATCCATTACCGGCATCATTACATCTGATACAATTATATCGGGCGAAAAATCAAGCACTTTACGAAGCCCTTCCTGCCCGTTAACCGCAATGTCAAGATTATATTCAGATGAAAGGGACAATTTTAAATATTGTACCAGGTCATTATTGTCTTCAACAATAAGAAGCCTTGGTTTTTGGTTGTCTGTTTCATTGGTTTGATTGTATGTTATGCTTTTACTCTCTTTGCTAAACAGCAACAATGGTTCAATCCTCGAAATATATTTTGCAGTATCCACCACTTCATTCATAATTTCTTCATCCTTAAAACAACTTTTAGAACAGGGAAGATATATTGAAAAACAAGTTCCATGACCAGGCTCGCTTGTTACACTTATTTTGCCTTTATGACTCTCAATCAGACTATTAACAAGTTCAAGACCAATACCAACCCCGGTTTCAATGGACTCAGCCTGGTAGAAGCGTGTAAAAATATTTCTCAATTGCTTGGTGGTCATACCAATGCCTGAGTCCTGTATGGTTATTTTAAGATAATTGTCTGAAAAATCTTTTTTTAATTTCTGACTTTTTTGTTTAATAAGACTCTCATTTTTATGGATATGCAAAATAATTGATCCATTCTTTGGAGTAAATTTCAATGCATTTGAAAGCAGATTACTAATGATTTTTTCAATTTTATCGGGATCAAACCATAATTCAAGCTTATCAAAATCGGTAATAAATTCTAAATTAATATTATAGCTGTCTGCCAGTTCATGGTATAACGTTACAATTTCATCAAGAAAATTAATTATATCTCCCTTGCTGACTGCAAGTTTTAGATTTGCTTGTTGCGATTTTCTGAAATAGAGAAGCTGGTCTGTAAGGTTTAAAAGCCTTTTTGTACTTCGATTTATCAGAGATAGTTTTTCCCGGAGGTTTTCAGTTAATTCTTCTGATTTTAATAGTTTCTGAAGAGGTGCAAGGATTAGTGATAAGGGTGTGCGTATTTCATGCGAAATATTGGTAAAAAAACGAAGTTTCATCTGGTTTAATTCTTCATTCTTTTTTAGCTCAAGCTCTTTGGTATGAAGCTGGTGACTGTAATTAGCCCTGATAGTAGCAAAAAAGTAGATTCCTGCCAGTATCCCCAAAATCATTACAGAATAAATTACATATGCCCACCAACTTTGCCAGATTGGCCGTTGAATAATAATGGAGGTATTTAGCTCATACGGCGACCATATTCCATCTGCATTGGTAGCCTTAAATTTAAATACATATTTACCATGAGATAACCCGGTATATGTTACGTAGTTTCTTGTTTCAGATGACACCCAGTTTATGTCTGCACCTACAAGCTGATATTGATATGACAATGCCGGGGGATCCCTGAAATCGAGCGATGCAAATTCAAAAGCGATTAAACCTGCATCCCGGTATGAAATTTTTACTCTGGAAGATGAGAACAAATCTTTTGCTAAGATTTTTCCATTGGCAGTTATCCTGGTTATTGCCAAAGGGGGACTAAATGAGTCAATGTCAACATTTTCAGGGAGAAAAATATTGAACCCCTCATTTCCTCCAAACAGGATATAATCGTCTTTTAATTTTATTGAAGTTCTTGGTTCAAATACATTTCCCTGTAAACCGTGGCTTTTATTAAAATTTACAATTCTTTTTGTTTCCGGATGCAATCTTGAAACCCCGTTGTTAGTTGTTAACCAGATATGGCCTGTTTTGTCTTCGAGAATGCTAAAAACAGTATTTGAAGGCAGGCCGTCTGATTTTGTATAATGGGTAAACTTTTTTTGCATGGGGTTGTATAAATTTAGTCCGTTAAATTTTGTACCAATCCATATCCTCCCCCGGCTATCTTCAAGTATGCTCCGAATGGTATTATCGCTTATAGATGCTGTATCATTTATATCGTGAACGAATTGCTGCAATTTGTCATCATCTCTTTTATAATAATAAGCGCCATGATTATTGGTGCCAAACCAAAGATTGTTATAGCTGTCTTCTTTTATCACGCATATCACCAGTTCTTCATTCTGAAATAGCCCGTACTGTGAGGTAAGTTTATATCTTTCCGGGTTGTCCGTTTTTGAGTCGAGATGATAAATACCCGTTTCAGTTCCTATCCATAAAATGTTTTTTGAATCCCGAAATATCTGATGAACTTTTGAGGTAGGGTATATTTTAACCAGTTGCTTATTTTTGTCTAATTTAAGAATTCCTCTTTTTATACCGAGCCAAATGGTTCCATCCTCATCCTGGTAAAGGCATTCAATACGACGGGTCAAGATATTGTCAACATAAATATTTCCTTGCTTAAAAGTTTTGTTTTCACGGTCAAATTCAAATAAACCTCCATATTTTGAGCCAAATAAAATATTCCCGTTTTTCATCTCAAAAGCTGAAATGATAAAATTAGAATTTTCATTTTTCAGGGTATAATGGGGAAATAATTGTGACCGCCTGTCATATTTAAAAATCCCGTCGTATTTTGTAATTATCCAGATTTGCCCGGTTTTGTCTTCAAAAATATCCCTTATATGTGAACTTGTTAATCCGTAAACGTTTTTAGGTGTAACAATTTTTGGAAAACCTTCCTGCAAATTACTTACCGGCCCTGTAATTAACCCGTTGGAGTTTGTACCTATCCATGTCACGCCTTCTTTATCCATGAAGATTGATATTATACCCACCCGTGCATCACGAAAAATACCACTCTGTTCAAAAGACAATGTTATAAAAGTATTTTTATCAGTATTAAGAAGGCTTAAGCCATGATCTGTCCCGATCAACAAATAACCGGGAGAAACTTTGATTATTTCATTGATCATACTGGTTTTTGAGAAGCCTTCCTCAATTGAAACTTCCGGCCAATGGCTCATTTTACTGGTCTTGAAGTTGTAGTTAAATAAACCTTTGTCTGTTCCAAACCAGAAAAAATCTTTATTATCCTCAAGGATATTGTTAACAGATAAACTATTAAGTCTCTTAACTATATAGTCTTTGTCTATATCATAATATTTTCCCCTGTTGGGGCACCCGTACTTTTTTTCTTCTGTTTTTTTTGCTGATTCCCGGGGGTTAAATCTCATCGTCCCATTAAAAGTTCCCAGCCAGATTGAACCCTGGCTGTCTTTATATATTGTCTGTATCTTATTGTGATTTATTTCAGGGCAGAAATATTTTATGAAATTTCCAGTTACGTGATCAAAAATGTTTAATCCATTTTCAGTGGCGAGCCATATATCTCCATTATCATCTTCTATCATGGCATTGATAAATGTATTTGATATTGAGGCACTGTCTAAACCCGAAGACCCATGAACATAAAAACGGTTTCCGTCATATTTGCACAAACCGGCAGATTCAATACCGAACCAAACATAACCATAGCTGTCCTGAAATATCGAACGAACATTATCACCAGGAAGTCCCTGTTCTACAGAAAGTTGTTTCAGGATAATATCTCCCTGCGCATAAATATGGTTTCCGGAAATTATCAGGATGAGCAAAATAAATACTGGAAGGTAATTAGCGGATTTTTTCATACCCCCGGGAATTAATGATGACACTAAAATAGTATTCAGAAATTAAACTTCATAATATTTTTTAAGGTTCTTAAGGTGACATGTGTCATGTATCTAAATATCAAAGAAATATAATTGATAAATTTTTGACCGATCAACAATACTTTTCCATGGCTAAAAGTTCAAATATTTCAAGAATTAACCTTTCGCCTATGAAAATGTAATAAAGTTTGTTTAACCGATTAAGATAATGAGCTTTTGGAAAGTTTATTTAGTGTTTGTCCATAAAGTCGTGTGGCTGTTCTTTAAAGTTTGCAGACGAGGCGCGTGAAGTCCAAAAAAAGGGAGTTTACCATGCGTAAATGACCTTTTCGAGGACGAGCGCAACGAAGTATGCGGACTTTAAAGACAGATACTATTTATAAAAACCAGATGTCAGAAATGTAATGAACATGAAAGCCTTTCAGGCAGGTTGAAATCTGTAAGACAAATAACTTAATCCTTATGTTTCTCGAAATATCCTGCAATCTGGTCCACAAGCAGGTCAACGACTTTTTGCAGGGGAGCTTTGGCGAGCAATTGCATCATGGGGTTAATATCCGCATGAATGGTGAGCCTGATCCTTGTATCCTGAGGCCCCGCTTTTTTAAGCTGTATCCAGAGAAAAAAGCCGAATTTGGTTTTTTCGTCACTGGCAAGTTTGATGAGCTTATATGGTTCTTTTTCAATTATTTTAATGCCTACCTCACCGGCAACATCAACATTAAAGCTGCATGTGCTGTCTGTCGCTTTCCAGTTTCTTATTTTGTCTTCCGGTACAAAAGCAGTGAAATTATTAAAATCCGACAGGAAATTATATGCCTTTTCGTCAGATACGGAAAGTTTACCTATTTTACTTTCTATTTTAAGCATGCCCTGTTATTTCATCCAGTTTTCGGGGTCTTTGCGCCAGCTTTTAAGCACCTCAAGGTTTTCGGGGCCGATATACCCGGTTGCAAGGGCTTCTTCAAGTAATGCATCATAATTGCTAAGCGTGTAAAGCGGGCATTTTGCTTCAGCAAATTTATTAACCGAATGGTTGAACCCGTAGGTAAAAATTGCAGCCATACCGGTAACTTCGCACCCGCTGTTTCTTAATGCTTCCACGGCTTTTAGGCTGCTCGAACCGGTGGATATAAGGTCTTCTATAACCACTACGTGTTGCCCGGGCTGAGGGTCGCCTTCAACAAGGTTTTCGAGGCCGTGGGCTTTGGCCGATGAGCGTACATAAAGAAAAGGCAGATTCATGGCATCTGCCACAAGCGCCCCCTGAGCAATGGCACCGGTGGCAACGCCGGCTATCGCTTCAGTATCCTTAAACTT
>JAFGPL010000332.1 GCA_016936215.1 Bacteroidales bacterium | reverse complement strand
TCTTGCCACCGAGCCGAGGTTCAAGGCCAGTTCTTCAGACTATGATATCCTGCACCTTGCAATGCATACCATTATTGACGATGATAACCCCATGTTTTCAAAACTTGTATTTTCGCATGGAAGCGATACTGCCGAAGACGGTTTTTTAAACACTTATGAAATTTTTAACCTGAATTTACGGGCCCGGCTCGCCATATTAAGCTCTTGCAGCAGCGGTGAGGGATTGTTGAAAAGAGGCGAAGGGGTAGTAAGCCTGGCAAGAGGATTTGCATACGCAGGATGCCCAGGTTTGCTCATGACTTTATGGGAACTTGAGGACAAAACAGGAGTCGATATGATGGTTGGTTTTTATAAAAACCTGAAAATGGGCCACAGAAAGGATGTCGCGCTTCAGAAAGCTAAAATTAGGTTTATCGAAAGTGGTAACCAAATTAAGGCCCATCCGTTTTACTGGTCATCATACATATCTATCGGAGACCAGTCAGCTTTATACCATCCAGCAAAGAAGTATGCGTTCATTTTGCTTGCTTTGTCTGCATTAATAATTCTGATAATCTTTAAACGACAGTGTCGTAAAAGGTCTTGTTGAAAATATGCTTCTTATATTACCTTATATCTGCAAGTTAATTTTCATATTGCCCATCAGGCGCTCAGCCTTACAGTCACCCTGAGACCTCGATAGTGCTAAAACACTATTTAATAATTAGTTGACACTTTTGTCAGCCTGAGCGCCTGCCCGCCGCACTGCTATGGCAGGCGGGAAGTCGAAGGGTATTTATTACCAATTATTATCTATTTAACTTGCGGATTTAGGGTATTATTCATTTGTTTTTCATGTATCGTATATAATCAGGGTCTTCCTTTATCATCCTTATTAATTGTTCTTTGCACTGATGTTTTCGCTTGAAAACAAAGTTTTCGCTTTTAAAACCGAATTTTTCAGCAATTTCTTTTGCAGGTACTTTTTCGAGCGTAAGCCTTAAAAGGTCACGGCATTTCTCACCAAGTTTTAGAAAATTCCGCTGGTAAATGCCGGTCTCGATTACCTCATCTATTTCGTTTGTATTTTCTTCTTCAATGCTGTAGGAACCCGAAAGGTCTTCCTCATTAAGGGTAATGGTTTCTTTTGACCTGTAGTTCCTGTTCCAGATATACCGGCAAATCGAATATAGATAACCAACAAATGGTGCATCAAGGTCTGCTGTTTTGTTTTCAATGTTTTTAATTACAGCAATAACCCCTTCCTGGAAAATATCTTTTATATCCTGTTCATTTCCCTTATTCTTTAGAATAAAAGCCCTCACATGGGGGTAATAAGTTTTATAAATGAAATCAAACAGTTTGCGGCTGTCCTTTTTCAGGTCTCTGACAAAGTCACCTATGGTATACTTGTCCACGTAAAGGGATTATTCGGTTTTAGTGTTTCAAATATATTGAAAATACTGTCATATACTAAATGATTGGCAATTTTGTTACATTTCATAACTGCATACTTTTTAGTATTCAATTTATAAAAATGCAATTAATTATTTTTTATTCAGATATTTGATGTACATTTTCCTGAAACAGTCGTCTACTTAATTTTTTTTTATTTAATCAATTGTTTTATTAGTATTTTTTTCTTTCACATATTTGCCTTTTATATTTTAAAAGCAATGAACATAGCGATATTTGGTTGTGGCACCGTAGGCGGAGGTGTTGCCAGAATTTTAACCGACATGGGGGATTTGTTGAATGAAAGGGCCCGTGGCGATATACACCTTAAAAAAATAGTTGAATTAACCCCAAAAACAGCATCGGAAAGGTTTAACCTGCCTCTGTCACTATTCGCAGGTGGAGGGAAAGACCTTACAAAAGAGGAAGCCCAAAAATATATTGATGAGGTGATCGGTGATAAAAATATTGATCTGATTGTTGAAACCATAGGGGGGAGTAATGATTTTGTTTTCGAAACAGCCCTGAAAATATGCAGGGCAGGAAAACATCTTGTTACTGCAAATAAGGCCTTGCTTGCCCTTAGGGGTAAAAAGATTTTTGAGGTGGCTGAAGAGCACAACGTCAGCATTGGGTTTGAAGCAGCAGTATGTGGTGCAATTCCTATTATCAAAACAATCAGGGAGAGTTTTACAGGGGACAGTATAGATTCGGTTTCGGGCATCATGAATGGCACCAGTAATTACATTCTCACGATGATGCAGAATGAAAAAATGGATTTCAATGATGCACTGAAAATGGCCCAGCAGGGAGGATATGCCGAGGCAGACCCCACTCTTGATATTAACGGATTCGATGCTTCTCATAAACTTATAATACTTATTAAACTGGCTTTTGGCATAGATATTACCCTTGAACAGTTATCACCCATAGGGGTTAAGGATATCGAAAAAGAGGATATTGATTTCGCAGAAGAGATCAGTTGCAAGATCAAACTTATTTGTTTTGGCAAGAAGATAGATGGTAAAATATATGCAACTGTCCGCCCCATGATGGTAAAAAACGATAATTTTCTCAGCGGCGTTAATGGCGCCACAAATGCGGTAAGGCTCGTAAATAAATATGGTGGCCGGCATATCCTTGTAGGTGCAGGTGCCGGGTCGCTTGAAACTGCAAGTTCGATAGTGGCTGACATCGTATTCATCGCGAGGTACAATAATAAATTAAGCAACTGTATTTCAAAATCGCAATTTAGTTTTATTGATGCCGGGCACTTTGTTTTCCCATATCTTATAATTTTTAAAACAGTTGACATTCCTGGTATCACAGGCCTTGTGACCACAAGTATCGGGAACCAGCAGATCAATATTGACACAGTGAGCCATAACAGGCATACCAAAGAATATGCGGTTTTCTCGATTGCCACTACACCATGTACGCTCAGGCAGATAGAATCTGCCATTGCTGAAATAAGAAAAACCAGGCCGGATGTGTTGCTGGGTGACCCTAAAATAATGCCGATTCTTTATTAGCAGTTTCTGAAAATTTGGATTTTCGGCATTAGCACCAGGAGTGGCGGCCAAAGACATAAGATTGTATTTAAAATGCACTTGGGCAAAAATGAATTTTGGTCATAAAAAAGCGATTCTGTGGGATAACGACGGGGTATTGGTTGACACTGAGAAATATTTTTTCAAGGCTACAAAAGAAATCCTGAAAAAAGCCGGCATTGATTTAACCACCGATTTGTTTATCGAGTATGCATTGATCAAAGGTATAGGCCCATGGCACCTTTTAGAGGAAAAAGGTTTTGATGGCCGGGCGGTTTCTGTATTACGTGCGGAACGTGACGATTTATACAACCAATATCTTGAAAAGTATGATCTTACAATAGACGGTGTTGAAGAAACCCTTAAAAGCCTTTCCGGGAAATTTCTCATGGGAATTGTTACCAGTTCCAAACCGCATCATTTTAAGACAATTCATCGCCATGGCCATATACTGAAATATATTGATTTTGTTGTTACACCAAACGACTATACGAAATACAAGCCCGATCCCGAGCCTTATATCACAGGGTGGAAAAAAACAAACCAAAGCAGGCAGAGCTGCGTGGTTATTGAAGATTCGCGCAGGGGCCTGCTTTCTGCAAAAGCCGCGGGACTAGACTGTATTATTATCCCGAATGAACTTACAAAAACGTCGGGCTTCTCAGAAGCCAATCTTGTAATTGACAGCATAACACAACTACCAAATATCCTTTGTAAATTTTATTGAATTTCCTTCGCTTTCAGTTTAGGCGGATGAGAAGGTTTGGTTTAATTCCCGGGGACTTGCCCCGGAAAAGAGGATTCATTTCCTATAGCAATCGGAATTTTTCCGGGATGCAAGATCATTTATTAAACTCAAACAGCCTGTCAGAATATTTTTTAATTTGTGTATCAGTATTGCGAATCTCCCAAAGATTTTTTAATTTCAAAGACTAATGCTTTTTATCAATTCCTGTTTCAATGAGTGGCGAAGAGATATTTAACAAAAACTTGCTCAATAAACTTCAGTTGGGTATTATCTGTCATGATCAAAATGGTAATTTGTTAGAAATAAATACTGTAGCCGAAGACCTATTGGGAGTATCTTTTAATAAGGGTGAACAGCCTGTAAATATTTATGAAGCACTTAAACCTGTAAGGGTCGATGGATCAGAAATTGATAAAAATGAATACCCTCATGTTCAGGTACTCAAGTCCGGACGGGATATTGCCAACATGTTAATGGGTGTTTTATGCAAAGGTGACCCTGAATACAAGTGGTTACTTGTTAATGCTGCTGTTCAGAAAAATGATGATACTTTAAATTCCTGTCGTGTTTATACTACATTCACAGATATATCAAAAGTAATCCAAAACAGCAAAAATGTCAGTTTTTTAAAAACCACTCTCGATTATACCACCAATGCTATAAAAATTCTTACACCGGATGGAAACGTATTATATCAAAATAAATCGTACATCAATACATTTGGTGAAACCGATAAAGTGAAGCCGATATACTATTACACGGACAAGGCCATTTCAGGTGAAATAGATCGTTTGCTCCGGCTGGGAAACGAGTGGAAAGGGGAAGTTGAGATGTCAGGTAAGGAAAAACAAAAACTACACATCTTATTACATGCCTATCCTGTTAAAGATGAAATTGGTAACATTGAAGCATTTGTATATGTGCATAACAACATAACACAATTCAAACTTATTGAAAAGGAGTTGCAGGAGAGCGAACTCAAATACCAGCGTATGGCCTCCCAGCTTGAGACAATTATCAATGCTTTGCCAGGGATGGTTAGCGTGGTGGATAGGAATTATAATGTTATTTTGGCAAACAACGAAATTACCAATGTTTTTGGCCAATCCGACAAAAAAAAGGTTTTAAATAAGAAATGTTATGCAGTTAGAAAACAAAGACTTGAAATATGCGAGGTATGTGCCATAAAAGAAGCATTTGAGACAGGGGATGCCATTAGCAGGATTTCAACCCCCGATGAGGAAGCATTAATGGGAATGGCTACCAAATCATATGCAGTACCTTTGAAAGACGGTGATGGGAAAATATGGGGCGGCGTTGAGGTTATTATGGACATTTCAGACCTCAGAAAAGCAGAAAAAGCCCTTGCTGAAAGCGAAAAGCGTTTCCGCCTGATGATTGAGCACAGCAGCGATGCGATAACCCTTATAGGTAAAGATGGTTTGGTGGTTTACGAAAGCCCTTCTGTCCCCAAACTCACAGGTTATCCGGCAGAGGAAAGGATTGGCAGGAGTAGTTTTGAAACTGTTCACCCCGAGGATCGCAAAAAATTACAAAATATAATTTTCGATCTTTTAAAAGAACATGGAAAAACAGTTGCCACAGAGTTCAGGGCTATGCGTAAAGATGGTTCAATTTGGTGGTCAGAGGGTTCAGCGACCAATTTATTAGATGTTCCAGGTATCAATGCCATTATTGTTAACTATAGGGACATAACTGACAGGAAGAAAGCCGAAGATGCATACATAAACAGTGAAAAGCGTTTCCGATCTATGATAGAGCACAGCAGCGATGTTATTACATTGCTCGACATAAACGGCAAAGTATTGTATGTTACTCCGTCAATATATGCTGTTACTGGATTTTCTGTGGAAGAACGTATCGGGAAAGATGGTTTTGATCTTATTCACCCTGACGAAAAAGATAAAAATATTGAACTTATTGCCGAATTGATAAAAAATCCCGGTAAAGTTATTTCCGGGCAGTTCAAATCGGTAAAAAAAGACGGTACCATCTGGTGGGCTGAAGGGTCTGCCGTAAACCTGCTGCATGATCAGAATATAAATGCTATCGTTGTAAACAGCCGTGATATTACCGACAGGAAAAAAGCCGAAGAAGAAATCCACAGGCAGAATTTGGAGTATCAGTTGCTTAATGATAAATATCTTACGCAAAACGAAGAATTGTTGCAGAGTCTTTCAAAGATCAAAAAAATAAACGAAGAGCTTAAAAATGCAAAGGAAAAAGCTGAAGAAAGCGACCGTCTGAAAACAGTGTTTCTTGCTAACATGAGCCATGAAATCAGAACCCCGATGAATGGTATCCTCGGGTTTGCCGAATTGCTGAAACAGCCTGAATTAACTACCGACTTGCAGGCAAGATATGTTGAAGTCATTCAGAGAAGCGGTAACCGTATGCTGAATATTATTAACGACCTGATTGATATTTCAAAAATTGAAGCCGGACAGATGGAAATATACCCGGAAGATACCAATATCAGCAAAGTGCTTGATGAGGTTTATCTTTTTTTTAAGCCCGAGGCACACGACAGAAATATTGATCTATCTTACAGCAAGAATATTTCTCCCAACCTCGTTATCAAAACAGACGCGACCAAACTGAACCAGATACTTTCGAATTTGATCAAGAATGCCTTGAAGTTCACAAAACATGGCAGCATTGATTTTGGTTGTATCCATAAAAACGATGTACTCGAATTTTATGTTCGCGACACGGGTATGGGTATTGCCCCCGAGCTTCAAAACAAAATATTCGGCCGTTTTATTCAGGGTGATATATCACTTTCGAGACCATATGAGGGTACCGGGTTAGGTTTGTCAATATCAAAAGCTTTTGTTGAAATGCTTGGAGGGAGAATATGGCTTCATTCTGAACAGGGAAGAGGATCGGTTTTTTATTTTACCATTCCGATGACGGAAACCATACCACAGATGGATAATGATGTTAATCCTCATGATATTGAGGCAGATGCTTTGCAAAATTCAGTGATCCTTGTCGTGGAAGATGATGATTTCAGTTATTTGCTAATTGAAGAAATGCTTGTGAAGAAAGGCGTAAAAATCATTCGCGCGGCAGATGGAAAAGAAGCTGTAGATAGAATTCATAAACTGCCAGGGATTAACCTCGTGCTGATGGATATAAAAATGCCGAATATGAACGGACTTGAAGCTACCAGGCTGATAAAACAGATACGTCCCGATTTACCTGTCATAGCTCAGACAGCCTATGCCTCTGAAGAACACAGGCAACAATTTCTTACGGCTGGTTGCGACGATTATATTTCCAAACCCATAGACAGGGCACTATTGATTGAAAAACTTGATCATTTCCTTAATTTTTCGTAATCATCTTATCGTTTATTTTCAAAATTTGAAAACATAGTATAATGGCCTCCAAATACTAATGATTTTGGGTTTTTTTATATAAATGTTACATTTGTGGCCATGAAAAAGATTATCCTGACTTTTGCGGTCTTGGTTACTTGTAAATTTGCCTATGCACAAGACAGCCCGGCAGATCATTACGAAGCAGTTATTTTGGCCGCCGACCTTTGGAGATTCTTTCCGGGCACATCCGATCCGGGTTTCAACTGGAATGACACGGCATTTATAGATAGTCTCTGGGGTCAGGGTGCCGGTGGCATAGGTTACGGGGATAATGATGACAATACGGTTATAGACCCGGTCGTCTCACTTTTTATGCGGATTGAGTTTACAATCCGCGATACCTCGGCAATATGCGATGCACTGTTTTACATTGATTATGATGACGGGTTTATTGCCTATATCAATGGCAATGAAATTGCCCGTGAAGGAATAACCGGAAACCCTCCTGCATACAATGCATATGCCGAAAACCATGATGTGGAGGGCACTCCTTCAGGTTTTCCTTTTGATAAATCAGTACTGGTAAACGGGAAAAACCTGCTGGCCATCCAGGTGCATAATTCAAGTGCCACATCAAGCGATTTGTCTTCAATACCTTATTTTATTGCAGGTATTGGTGATACTACCCGTTATTACCGCCCTGTACCGCAATGGTTTAAAGAACCATTCGTTTTTAAGGAATCGAACCTTCCTGTTTTTATAATTGAAACAGAGAATGGGACTGCTATAACCGATGAACCGAAAACCAATGCAAATCTCAGAATTATCAATAATGTCAGTGGGTTAAACAATGTAAATGATGCCGGAACAGATTATGACAGCCATATTGGTATAGAACTCAGAGGTTCCTATTCGCAGTCGTTGCCGCAGAAACCTTATGGTTTTGAGACCCGTGATACTACAGGGGAAAATTTCAATGTTTCGCTGCTTGGTATGCCAGAAGAAAATGATTGGATATTGCTGGCAAATTATAATGATAAAACCTTTCTGCGCAATTCTTTATCTTTTCACCTTTTCAATAAAATGGGGCACTATGCGCCAAGGTCACGGCTTTGTGAGGTACTCATGAATGGCAGCTACGACGGGGTTTATCTTTTTACAGAAAAAATAAAGCGTGATGATAACCGTGTTGATGTTGCCAAACTTGATATTGACGACAATGCCGGTGATAGCCTCACAGGTGGCTATATCTTTAAAGTTGATTATTTTTCTGCCACCGACAGTTGGTTAGGGAGCTATTCACCGGTTGATTACCCGGGGGCGCAGGTTCATTATGTTTACCACGACCCTAAACCCGAAGAACTTACTTCGCAGCAAAAGAACTATATACAGGATTATGTTTATGCTTTTGAAACAGTTTTATATAGCCCGGCTTTTAAAGATATTAATTCAGGTTACCGTAAATATATTGATGTGCCTTCATTTGTTGATTATTTCATTATTGGCGAGTTGTCACGAAATGTTGATGCATACAAGAAAAGCAGGTTTTTTCATAAACACCATGTTAAAAAGGGCGGCAAAATACATTCGGGGCCGGTCTGGGATTTTGACTGGGCATGGCTTTACCTCGAAGACGGTTGCCCGCATTTTGGCGCTACTGATGGTTCGGGATGGGCATACCGTATTGACGAATGCAATCCTTGGCCTTCTCCATCGGGATGGGAAGTCAGATTGATGCAGGATGAACGTTTTGTAAAAGAAGTATATGACCGTTACATAGAATTAAGGGGAACAATACTTAGCAAAGAATATATCCATAATTATATAGACTCGGTAGCTTTGCTTGTTTCAGAAGCACAGGAACGTCATTACAACCGCTGGGATATTTTGGGCCTTGATGTTGGCGCACCAGAACATGACCCCATACCTGGAACATATCAGGGTGAAATCCAAAGGCTAAAGGAATGGATTGACCTTCGTCTGAACTGGCTCGACGCAAATATGCCGGGCAAAGATATTATCATGTCATCAGAAACATTGGCTTGTTCGGCTTCAGAAAACCTGTTAAGAATCTTTCCAAACCCGGCAAAAGATTACTTTTATATTGAAGCCGGCAATGATGCACGGATGTTGGAAATATTCAACATTAACGGTACATTGATTAAAACTTTTCAATTATATAGCCCCGGGCCCACGAAGGTGAATTGTGAACAATTTTGCCCGGGCTTATATCTTGTCAAAACAACCTTCGGAGATGGTACAACTGCTTCGGACAAGCTTATGATCGGAGATAAATAATTTTTATCTGATAATTTTTTCAAACGGTATTTTTAATATCACTCTTTTGATGTTAATTAGCATCATGAAGAGTGCCGGCAAAATAGCCATGATTGGAGCAATTTCGTTTTTGTTGCAGGAAGTATTCCTATGCAGTGCACAAACCTTTCATACCGCAGAAAATTATATCATCAAGCTAAGAAATGAACATCAGTTAATTCTCAAAGAGTTTTTATTCTTTTCGGGGGAGGTTGTTCATAGCCGAAACATAGATGAGGCAATTGCCATGCAGGCACATTTAATCGCCTCTGTAGGTAATACCCTTCACAGGGTGTCAGAACTGTCTTGCTATATGGAAGACTGCAGCATGCGTGATTCGCTGGTTTCCTATCTCTCTTTTGTTTACAGGGTATTGAAAGAAGACCGGTTTCAAAAGTTAAATTTCTATAACCTCAACCATATGTCCTATAACGAGGTTGATTCTATTATATCAGCAAATGGCGCAACCGATAGAGAGATGCATCAAAAGGCTAAAAACCTTGAAGTTACACAGCTTGTTTTTGCCAAACGCTTTAATGTTGCCCTTTCACCTGAACGAGATCCGCTGTCTGGGAAAATTGAGGTAGTCAACAGTCTCAATGATTATTACAATTATTTATTTCTTATTTTTTTTAAATCTTATAAGCTGGAATATCAACTTCTTGAAGAGATTGACAGTATGGATTTTAAGGCTGCTGAAAACACCAGGATGAAGCTAATTGAGTCTGCAATAGAAGGTCTTTCAAACCTCGGAACCATTGGGCCGTTTAAAAATGATAGTACACTGATACTGGTATGCAGAAATATTCTGACATTCTATCTTGCCGAAGCACATTTTCAGGTTCCGGTGATAACGGATTATTTTAAAAAGCGTGAGTTATTTGAAACAAGGTATGAAGATTACCAATTAAAGTCAGAATCATTCTTAAATGATCCCGGGTTAGACGAATACAACTGTGAAGCAGAAATACTCAACAATACACATGAAGAGGTGCTGCTATTACAACAGGAGTTGTCAAAACAAAGAAGCAGCCTGATTTTTAAATGGAACCTTGTCTCCGCCGACTTTATGAAAAAGCACATTACCGGTATTAATCAGTAAAAGTTTTAAACAAATCTCTTGTTTTTTAAATCCTACATTTTATTTTTTCGCTCTTAATTTTTAAACCTGCTTACTAACATATTTAATTTTTATATAATGGAAAAGAACGGATCGCAAACGGTAAAATTTTTCAGTGGAAAAGAAATTCCTGTAGAGTTGCATAAAGTAAGAATAGTGCAAAAACTGCATTTAAAACCAATTGAAGAAAGGCTTCAGGCCATAGAAGAAGGCGGTTATAACACATTTTTGCTCAATACCAAAGATATTTTTCTTGACATGCTTACCGACAGCGGTACCAATGCCATGAGCGATAACCAGGTATCTTCAATGCTTCAGGCAGACGATGCTTATGCAGGTTCTCAGAGTTACTATAAAATGGAAAATGCCCTGCATGAGGTATTCGGACAAAAATATGTGCTCCCGGTACACCAGGGCAGGGCAGCAGAAAACATTATCTCCCAGACTTTTATTAAAAAAGGTGATGTTATTCCAATGAATTATCACTTTACCACAACCAAAGCCCATATGGAACTTAACGGGGCACAGATTCTTGAAATATATACCGACGAAGCGCTTAAGATAAAAAGCAATGTTCCTTTCAAAGGAAATATTGATATTCAAAAATTAAAAGATGTTATTAAAAAATACGGAAAAGAGCATGTGCCGTTTGTAAGAATGGAGGCTTCTACCAATCTCATCGGCGGACAACCATTCTCAATCCAGAACATGCGTGATGTTAAAAAAGTGGCGCAGGAAAACGGCATCATGTTTATTTTAGATGCCAGCCTGATAGGCGAGAAAGCCTATTTTATCAAACAGCGTGAACCCGAATTTAAGAATACTTCTATAAAAGATATACTGCTTACCATGTGTGGATTTGCAGACATTGTATATTTCTCAAGCCCTAAAGTCAGTTCAACGAGGGGCGGGGGAATCTGCACCAACAACAAAGAGCTGTATATGAAGATGCGCGACCTTGTTCCCCTTTATGAAGGTTTTCTTACATACGGGGGAATGTCAGTAAGGGAGATAGAGGCAATGGCCGTGGGCCTTATGGAGACCACCGATGAAACTGTTATCAGCCAGTCACCGTCATTCATTGCTTATGCAGTAAATGAGCTTGACAGCTTGGGTATACCGGTTATCACCCCTCCGGGTGCCTTGGGTTGCCATATTGATTCAATGGGTTTTTTGCCCCATGTGCCGCAACAGGAATACCCGGCAGGTGCCTTGCCCGCTGCCCTTTACCTGGTTTCTGGTTGCCGTGGTATGGAACGCGGTACTATTTCGAGCGTTAGGCTTGAAGATGGTACCGACCTGCTTGCAGATGTGGAGCTTCTTCGCCTGGCCTTCCCGAGGCGTGTGTTTACTCTGTCTCAGACCATGTACCTTATTGACAGGATCAACTGGCTATATCATAACCGGGACCTTGTAGGCGGGTTGCGCTTTGTAGAAGAACCACCGGTATTAAGGTTCTTTATGGGGCGGCTTGAACCAACATCTGACTGGCCGCAAAAACTTATGAAGAAATTCAAAGCCGATTTTGGCGACAGTCTCTAAAAATCTTTCTGGATCCGGCAATATCGCCGGATTCTTTTTTTATTTTTGAATGTTATGATTAACTGGGAAGAAATACGGGATTTATTTCCTGTCTGCAAAAAATATGTCTACCTAAACCCTGCCGGCGGGTCTCCGGTTTCTTATCCTGCGGCTGCAGAAGGCAAAAGGTTTTACGACGAAATGCTGGCTGAGGGGGATACCTGCTGGGACAAGTGGCTTTATCGGACAGAAGAGGTGCGCAGGCTTGTCGCAGGATACATCAATGCCCATCCTTCGGAAATTGGTTTTACCACAAATGCCTCAACTGCCATGAATTATATCGCGCATATGCTTTATAAGCATGGCGAAGTGCTTACCATGGAGGGTGAGTTTCCTTCCACAACCTATCCATGGCTTAACCTTGGCAAAAAACTACAGTTTGTAAAAACCCTTGATACAGGTTACCCTGTTCACCATATAAGAAAATCCCTAAACAGCGGTATAAAAATCCTCGTGTCGAGTCACGTGCAATACAGCACCGGGTACCGACAGAACCTCGAAAAGCTTGGTGAATTGTGCGCTTCAGAAAAACTGGTTAATGTTGTTAATGCCACCCAGTCTATGGGTATATTCAATATTGATGTAAAAAAACACCAAATAGATTATCTTGTTTTCACAGGTCTTAAATGGGCAACTGCCGGTTATGGTATTGCCGGTATTTACATCAGCAAAAAGTTTCTTGACAAAATGAAGTTGCCACTGGCCGGATGGCGCAGCGTTGAAAACCCTGAACAAATAGACAATTCATGCCTGGTTGCCAGAAAAGAGGCATCGGCAATTGAAAGCGGTTGTCCCCATTTCCCGAATATTTTTGCCCTTGGTGGGGCACTCCAAATGTTTAACCGTATTGGACAACCACAAATCGAAGACAGGGTGTTGCATTTAAACAGGTATCTCGAGCTTAGGTTAACCGAAGCTGGTATGCCTGTTATTAAGGCCTTTGCTGAAGAAAACCGCTCAGGAATTCTTATCGTTAGTACCAGGCAGGCAGAAAGAATTGTTAAAAACCTGGCACGTAAAAACATAATAATCTCTGCACGCGGTGCAGGATTAAGAATATCAGTGAATATTTATAATAACGAAACTGACATTGAACGTTTAGTCGAGGTACTTAAGCACGAAAATTTTTAACTTAAACAATTCAATTTTAAACTTAAAAAAATGAGTTCGATTCATACTTTTATACAATTTCTTCAATCGTGTATTACTCCTGTGGCTTTAATTTCAGGGGTGGGATTGATTTTGCTTTCGCTTACCAACAGGCTTGGTCGTACCATTGACCGTTCAAGGATATTGGTTGGTGAACTTGAAAAACCTGCTGCTACCAAAAGAGAGATAAAGATATCAGAGTTAAAAATATTACATAAACGAAGCCGTATTTTGCGAACATCTATTGCAGCTATTTCTTTTAGCATTCTGTCAAGCAGTATGATTATACCGGTTCTCTTTGTTATGAGTATCAGTACGCTGAACCTTAAAACAATCGGGGTTATCCTGTTTATTTTAAGCGTGTTTTCCCTGATTTTGTCTGCAGCTATGCTTATGGCGGACGTTATACTTGCTTTAAAAGCTGTTGAAAAAGAAGTGGAGGAGTATATTAGGAAATAAAAAAACCCCGCATTGCACGGGGTTTAGATTTTTATATCTGGTATAATGCCCCGATTTGTTCAGATTTGTATTTACCGGCTTCAAGCTTTTCCTTAATTTCGGAAAACGCTTTGATTGTATATTCAACATTTTCAATGGTATGCACCGAAGTTGGGATAATCCTGAGCATCACCACATCTTTTGGTACCACCGGGTAAATAACGATAGAGCAAAAAATCTGGTAGTTTTCCCTAAGGTCCATTACAAAGTTAGATGTTTCCTGCAGTGTTACATTTGAGAGAAATACAGGCGTTACCGGGGATTGGGTATGGCCGAGGTTAAACCCTTTTTCTTTTAATCCTTTCTGCAAGGCATTGACAATTTCCCAGAGGTTTTCACGCAGTTCGTTTTGCGTCTTCAACATATCAAGTCTTTTAAGCGCACCTATAACCATAGGCATGGGCAGCGATTTGGCAAAAGTCTGCGAACGCATGTTGTACCGAAGGAAGTTAATCACATCTTCTTTGCCTGCTACGAAGGCGCCTATACCGGCCATTGCTTTTGCAAATGTGCTGAAATACAAATCTATATCATCCTGTACACCATAGTGTTCGCCTGTCCCTGCACCGGTTGGCCCCATGGTGCCAAATCCGTGTGCATCATCAACAAGAAGCCTGAAATTAAATTTTTTCTTTAAAGCAGTAATATCTTTTAAATTGCCCAGGTCGCCTGCCATACCAAATACACCCTCGGTAATTACGAGAATTCCACCGCCCGACTCTTTAACCAGTCGTGTTGCCCGTTCAAGCATGAGTTCACATTTTTGCATATCGTTATGCGGAAATACAAAACTCTTACCGCCGGCAGCTTTGTGCAGCCATATACCATCCATGATACAGGCATGTGATTCGGAATCAAAAACCACCACATCGTGACGGCTGGTAAGTGATTGAATGATGGAAACCATTCCCTGGTATCCATAGTTCAGAAGAAATGCGTCCTCTTTTTTTACAAAGTCTGCGAGTTTTCCTTCAAGTTCTTCATGTTTACTTGTCTGGCCAGACATCATGCGGGCCCCCATCGGGTAAGCCAGTCCCCAGTCTCTTGCAGCATCAGCATCAGCTTTTCTTACTTCAGGATTGTTGGCCAATCCGAGGTAGTTGTTCAGGCTCCAGGTTAATACCTCTTTGCCCCTGAACATCATCCTGGGTTTGATCTCACCTTCGAGTTTCGGAAACATAAAATAGCCATGAGCTACTTTCATATACTGTCCCAGGGGACCTCTATTCTTTTCAATTTTATCAAAAATATCCACGACTTTAATAGTTTAAGTTTGCGAAAAAATCAAAGCACAAAAGTAGTTTTTTTTTATATACTGCAAAACCAAACACCTTTTCAGAATTTTGGTCATCATTTTATATAGTCTTTGCCGTTGATGTTGACAATGAGTTAAATCATTATATAATAATGATATATATCATCGCATGTTTAGGGAATACATTACGCTAATTGTTAGAAATTTATATTAAAAAAGATGAAAGTAAAAATTAAATTATTGATTGTAGTATTTTTAGCAATAGCTGCTTCTGCCAAATCACAGGTGGTAATAGACGGAGAAATCAGGCCTCGTGCCGAATTCAATGATGGAGTGAAAACCCTGTTAAGCAAAGACCAGTCGGCGGCAATGGTCACATCGCAGCGATCGAGGTTAAACCTTAGTTATCAGGATGACCGGATTTCAAGCAGGATTTCAGTGCAGGATGTAAGGGTGTGGGGAGAAGCCGAACCAAGGAAAGATTTGAACAGTATCAATCTTTTTGAAGCATGGGCAGGGTTTAAGATGAATGATGCATTTTCTATGCGGCTCGGCCGGCAGGTTTTTAAATACGATGATAACCGGATACTCGGCATCAGCAACTGGAACAATATTGCAACCTCGCACGACTTGGCGCTGTTTATGTACAGCAAAAACAGCAACAAACTGCACCTGGGGCTTGCCTATAATAATGATAAAGACAAAAAGTACGAGAGTAATTATCCTGTTAATTTTTATAAGTATCTCGGTACCTTATGGTACAACAGGCAGTGGACAAACAGCCTGAGTACTTCGGTTCTGAATGTTTTAGACGGCAACCAGCCGGAAGGCTCTGATCACACAGTATACAACAGGTATACATCTGGGGTATATCTTACCTATAACAACGATTCATCGGCATCTTCTTTTTCTGCTGCAGCATATTATCAATATGGAAAGCTTGAATCGGGGATGAAGGTTTCGGCTTATTTTGCATCATTTAATTATAGTTATTCGTGGTCAGGTAATTTCAATACATGGATTGGCGCCGATTATTTTTCAGGGGACGACGCATTTGAAGCCGATAATACCAGCAGCGCGTTCAGTAAACTGCAGGGCGATTCCCACGGATTTTACGGATATATGGATTATTTCGGTACGATTGAAAAAGATACCAAAGGGGGAGGTTTAACAGACCTTTTTATTGGAATGGAACATAAACTAAGCAAAAAAGTAAGTCACGAGCTTACCCTGCATCATTTCAGGTTGAACAACAATATCATTGATACCATATCATCAACCGGGGAAACACTTAAGGCAGACAGGAACCTTGGCGTTGAAATTGATTATATGCTAAAATACAAACCCACAACTAATCTTGAACTAAGGGCAGGCTATTCAACCATGCTTGCCGCGCCTTCTATGGAAATTCTAAAAGGCGGGGATCCTGACCGATACCAGCAATGGGCATGGGTAATGCTGACATTCAAACCTGTGTTTTTCAAGAAACAATAGTTAATTAACCTAAAATAGGAGGAAATAAAATGAATATTCTTGGTAACTTAAAAATCGGGACACGCCTGGTACTGGTATTCACATTGGTTGTATTGGCCGTGGGCTTGGGTAATTATTATACAACATTGCAAATCAGTAAGGTTCAGGAAAATGTTGACCTTATATACAAAGACCACCTGATGAGTATTGATTACCTGATTGAAGCCGACAGGGATGCCTACCAGTCAAGTATCGCATTGATTCAGATGATTCCCCAGGCATATGCCAACAAAACAGGGGAGATCAATGCAAAAATTGATGAGGCATGGGAGAATTATAACCAGATAAATGAGCGTTACAGTAACTTCGTGGCAGTATCGCATGTTGTTAAAGAGGCAGCCTATGCAGATATTAATAATATTGTGCAAACCAACTATGCAAAACTCAAAGGGCTTACGGAACAGGTAATTCAATTCATTAAGGATGGCAATATTGAGGAAGCTCACCGGGTTTATACCGGCGAATATGAAGAAACTTTCCAGGCTATGAGGGAGTCATTTAATAAATACACCGAAATTAGCCTTGCCGAGGCCGAAAAAGCGCATCAGCAGAGTATTTTGTTAAGCCAGAGAATAACCAACAATTCATATTACATTGGTATTTTTGTACTGGTATTTATTATAGTCTCTGCATTTATTCTTACACGAAGCATTTCAAGACCTTTAACAAAAGCGGTGGTTATTATAGATACCATTGCAAAGGGTGACCTTACCCAGAAGATGGAACTGCAAGAAAGTAAAGATGAAATATCGGTTTTGATGAATTCGGTATATGATATGAACCAGAAGCTTACCGAAATAATCGAATCAATTACCAACAGCGCCGATAGCATTGCTTCTGCCAGTTCGCAGCTTAGCTCAAGCTCACAAATGCTTTCGCAGGGTAGTTCAGAGCAGGCTTCTACTACCGAGGAGGTTTCAAGCACCATAGAAGAAATGGGTGCCAACATTCAGCAAAATACCGACAATGCAAAGCAGACCGAGGTGATATCAAGCAATGCATCTCAAAACCTTGAAGTTATGAAAAATGCTGCTGAAAAGAGCTTCCAGTCAGTGAAAGATATTTCGGAGAAAATTGTAATTATTAACGACATAGCCTTTCAGACAAACTTGCTGGCATTGAATGCAGCCGTGGAAGCAGCCCGTGCAGGTGAACACGGAAAAGGGTTTGCCGTTGTGGCTGCTGAAGTAAGAAAACTTGCCCAAAACAGCAAACTGGCAGCAGATGAGATTGGGATACTCTCTAAATCAAGCCTGAAAATAACTGATGAAACAAGCGGATTGCTCGAAAAAGTTGTACCTGAAATTATTAAAACCTCAAAATTGGTACAGGAAATCTCTGCCGCATCAGGAGAACAGGATTCGGGAATACAGCAGATCAACAACGCCGTGCAGCAGCTTAACACATTAACACAACAAAATGCTGCAACATCAGAAGAACTTGCCACGAGCGCAGAAGAGTTGGCAAGCCAGTCAGAATATCTTAAGGAATTAATATCATTCTTCAAAATTTCGGATAACACAAAGATAATTAAGGGTAAAAAAGCCCAAATGGCTGGTTTGTCATTTCAAACTAAGCAAAACACTCCAGAGAACAAACCCGTTAAAATCAAACCCAAATTTGAAGGCGACGAGGAGTTTGAGAATTTTTAGTTAATAAATAGAATTTCTATTAAGTGTGCCCGGTTTTTCTGATGAGTTCTATCAGAAAAACCGGGTTTTTTGATAAATCAAATAAAATCAAGTTTTTTTCACAGAAAGGTACATAGCCGTTTTAAATACTCATTTTTCTGCGCCACAAGGTTGTCGGCATAATTAATAGCATAACAAACACGATTTGCCTTTCAGGGGATTAATGATAACTTACAGCTTACTATTTGGGTATGACATATTCAAATGACATGGAATGCTGATTATGCATTTTTTAAAGGCGACATAAAACTTCCTACCGTTAGTTGTTTAACTGGTATTGCTTCCCTTATTTGCAGAACATCAGCCTCCCCGTCGAAATAAAAACCGGCTGTTTTTATCCCGGTTTCAACAATATTTTCATAAACATGGTCTTCTGTATCATAAAACAGGTAAAACTTTATCAACCTTTCTTTTTCATCGGCATCCCAAATACCGATTACCTTACCGTCAAGGATAATTGTAGGTGAGGCATTTCCGTACCTGTCGAAAACATAATCATTATGAACTATGTTAAGAAATCTGCTGCGGAGCCTGTATCCCATTATAAAAGGATCGAGTGCAGGTAAAAAGTTTACCGTTTTTATGTGTTCTGATTGAAAAACAGAATATTGCGAGTAATCCTTTTCCAGCATAAAAAAATCAATTTGTTCACCGGAAAGCCTTATTTCTTTGACTTGTTTTCCAATTAAGGCAAGAACTTCTTTAGCTGCAGATTTACATATGCCCGACCACCACGAAATATCCTCAGCAGTAACGGGGCCATATGTTTTGAGGTATTCTGAGATCAATGAAATTATGGCATCCCTTTCAATAATATTTGTTTTTGTTTCACTACAAAAAAAATCACCAAACAGGTAATATCTGTGATTGTTGCTTTTCCAACCGCCATTTATTTTTCCTCTCACCAATATCCCTTCGTCACAGAGAATGTTAATCACATGGCTGGTAAGGGGAGAATTACCCGTAGCTTTTTTTATCTCATTGGCTGTAAGGCCATTTCCTGCTATAATTAGTAGAATTTTATCTGCCAGTTTATTAAACGTTTCTAATGTAATCCCAAGATGCCTGAGGTATTTTTCCGAACGTTTATTTTGCTGAAATTTGAGGGCGGCGAAAATCATTGAGCTATTGGTCACAGGCATCAGGTGCAAAGTGTTACGAACGCTCCTGGTTCTAATCAGCGATTTCTTTACTTCAACTTCAAGTTTCAGGTCATCTTTTGAAAAATCAATCATTCTCGCAAATAAAGAAAGGTAAGGGGTTGAGGGGCAGGTTGCATGTAATCCGCATAAGGCTTCGGCTACCTGAAGGATGCTTTCTGACATGGAACCTGGCAGAAGGTGCTGTTTATGAAGCAGGTAAATACACATCTTGTCGTTTTCAAAAGGTTCCATTGCTTTTCTTTTATTACTGAAAACATCTAAAAATAATAAGAATTATGTAATGAGTTATTCGATGCTTAATTAAAAAAATTAACGTATTCATTAAGTGGCAGAGTTATGGCAGATAAATCAAGTCATAAAGCAGTTAATAATTTAAAAAAATTTTACAAAATATTGTTTACTTTTATTTTTGTTAATTAATTCTAATCTTAAACCCTTATGATCAGAACTGCATTAATTTTCGTAATACTCATACTTGCTGCCTGCGGGGGATATCAATATGTACCGTTACCTCAATATGCGCCGGTTAACAGTGAGAAAGGTACATTAAATGCCGGACTGTCTTTTAACCATGTACATTTAGGTTATGCTTTTGATGATAATTATTCAATCTTCATTTCGGGACTTCGCATGAAGAATGGTCCCGGATTTTTCGGATCATTTTTTAATGATAAAGAAAATTCCGGTGATACGCTTACCTGGGACAAATTTAGGAGAGCAGATGCAGGAATTTCTTTTTTTCACCACTTTAACAATCATTTCTCTTATGAAATTTTATTGGGAGGAGGAATGGGAACAGCAGAATATAGCAGTAATGTTGATTGGTGGCCCAGTGATTACAGTTTTGATTTTAAGGCAAAACATTATAACTTATTTATTCAGCCGAATTTAACCATAAATTTCAGCAAATTAATAAAGATAGATGAAGTACTTGATTTAACATTCATGCCTTGTTTAAGGTTTAACCATTATAACGATATTTCCAAAACACTTGAGCTCAATAATGATGGAAGAATCCTTCAATGGGACAAATACTTAATTAATAGGAATAATGACATGTTTTTGGTCTTTTTCGAACCAGGGCTTCAATTAAGATTAGGTTGGAAACAGCTAACATTTTTTGGCCAGTTTAATGGTGCTTTCGATTTATTTAAAACCGGGATTCACTATAAACCAGTTGGTGTATTTGCCGGTGTGTCGCTAAATCTGAACATGCTGAAAAAATGATAAATTTGTTTTAAACCATTATTTAAAAATATGAAACAGGTACTGAAATATGCCGGTTATATAGCGCTTCTGGCAGCTATTGTGTTCCTTATCTGGAGGTTCTGGTTTTTTATCGTATGGGTGCTTATTGCTGCAGTTATATCATTTATAGGTCACCCGGTGGTGAGGCTACTGGATAAGGTACACATAAAAAAATGGCACATCCCGCACGCTGTTAGTACCATTTTGTCTTTATTTATAATTGTTTTGCTTATTTTCGCGCTGCTGGCCATATTTGTCCCGCTTATTGTAAAACAGGCTGAAACCATCTCAAAGATTGATGTAATCCAGCTTACCGAAAATCTTTATGGGCCTTTGCAGTGGCTTGACGATAAGCTGCATGACTTCGCTCTTATACCAGAGGGACAGACGCTACAGGATTTTATGGTTACCAGGGTAAAATCCCTGGTTAATCTCAGCAATGTAACTACCATTATAAACAATTTTTTCAATACTGCCGGTACAGTTATCGTTGGTTTCTTTTCTGTGCTTTTTATCGCTTTCTTTTTCCTTAAAGATGAAAATATGTTCGAGGAGGGTTTGTTGCTCTTTGTGCCTGAGAAGCATCATACCGCAACACGTAAAGTAATTGTAGATTCCAAAGGCCTCTTGAGAAGATATTTTATTGGTATAGCATTACAGCTAATTGGTGTTATGTCTATTATTACTATTGGCCTATGGATTTTTGGGGTCGAGAATGCTTTACTTATAGGCTTCTTTGGAGGTATTATGAACCTGATCCCTTATCTTGGTCCGGTAATAGGTTCAATTATCGGTATTACCCTTGGTATAACATCAACATTAGCATTTGGTTCGTTCAATGAACTTTTGCCTGTGTTGCTTAAACTGAGTGGGGTGTTTCTCGTCGCGAATTTTATTGACAACAACATTCTTGTTCCGCTTATATATTCCAATAGTGTAAAGGCTCATCCGCTCGAAATATTCTTTATTATTATTATCGGGGGAAGCCTTGCCGGGATTATCGGCATGCTTCTGGCAATTCCTGTTTATACGGTTCTCAGGGTGATCGGGCGTGAGTTCTTCCGTAAATTCAGGGTAGTTAAAAAACTTACTGACACAATTAATTAATTAATGGATATAAATTGTTTTTGGGCAATGGTTTTTTAAAAACAGCGTTGAAAACAATTTTTACCGAAGATGTATATATCCCTGTAGCGGTCGGGAATACAAACTTTTCACAGATAGATATATCTGGACTGTTGAGAAACTGTGGCTAAAAGTTGATACAATTACCGGAGACAAATGGCAAAAACATTTGCAGAGGGTACAAAACAAGAGTTGAGGTTGAGTTGGGAAACTGCCAAACAATAAATACATAAATATTAAAACAAAAAATATATATTGTTCGAATTGTCACACGCTTTTATATAAATACCATAAAGCAAAGGAAGGACATTTAGTAAAATGCTTTAAAGACCAGATAAAAGAAGATTTTACAGGGGGTGATTTAAAATGCCCGAAATGCGGTGCCCGATTCGCAAGGGAAGCTATGATACACGGCCGGCCGGCAAATAAGATAATCCAGGGTAAAGTATATATGAAACACTAACGATACCAATTTGAACATGTAAATAATGAAATATGATGATACCATAATGAATAAACAGCAAAGAATTTACAGCCTTAACGAAATTATCAAAACATGTAACCAATGTCCCTTATATTTATCCCGAAAACATGCAATATGCGGTGAGGGCAATGTAAATGCCCGCATATTTTTTATTGCCCAGGCACCGGGGCAAACAGAGGATAATTATGATAGAATGTTTGCAGGCCCGACCGGTAAAGTAATGAACGAATTGCTTGGGGATGCTGGCATAAAAAAGCATGAAGTTTATATGACCAATCTGATAAAATGTATTTTACCCAAAAACCGTAAACCCAAACAGAGTGAAATTGATACATGCAGCCACTATTTAATTGCTGAAACAGACATTGTTGATCCTGAGTTTTTAATTCCCCTGGGATACCAGGCTACCAGATTTATTATTAAATATTTTTGTAACACAGACTATATGCCTCAGGATATAACCGGGAAATTGATTTATTGCAGCAATAGAAAAATATATCCCCTCAGGCATCCGTCATCTGTACTCTATAATGCCTCTTCAATGCAGACAATGAAACAATTATTTAATAAAATTCCTTTACTTATGAAAGAATGTAAATGGTACCCTGTTTGCCCCATGAAAAGGTTTTACGAACAAGGCCAAATAGACATAAAATGGATTGAATGCTATTGCCACGGAGATTGGCAAAGCTGTGTACGTTACCAGATGGAAGAAAGCGGTCGGTACCACCCTGATAACATGCTCCCTGACGGCACTATTGATAAATCATTAAATTAGAATAGCAAATGAGTATCTGGATACTGGCTTTAATCATTCTTACTATTGCCAGATATATGACCATGACAGGACATGGAGGTGAAAATTTTTTTGTAATAGCACTTGTCCTGCAGGGTATATATATGCATACAGCCGCGGCAACAGGGCAGTTTTTTAAGACAGAATTTCTGAAGCCTTGTTTCTGTTGAAATTTAAACAAATTATAAATGGCTTATTAGTATATTGAAACAGCAGTTTTAAGGTAATTACTTAATCGGGCTATCCTAAAAAAACCTGCCGGGTACATGGCAGATAATAGAATTGATAGTCTGGGTCTTCAGACAGGTACTTTTTTTCCATATAGAAAAACTTTATATTATAGCATAACTGCTATTATTCATACCTTTTAACAAATCGTTAATTAAAGCGGTTAAAACTCAAGGCAAACAATGACAGGCTAATTTAGCAACACTTAATTATGAGGTACAAAAAAAATAGTGTTGCTTGATTGTGTTAATATCTTGAAAGAAAACTGATGATAATCCCGGTTAAAACATTTTTGATAAAACTATTTTCTATTTATCTTTGTAGTGTTACGATATTTAAAATAGTAACACTTTTATTTATAAAATAAGACTATTTAGTGTCTGTCCATAAAGTCGTGTGGCTGTTCTTTAAAGTTCGCAGACGAGGCGCGTGAAGTCCGAAAAAAGGGAGTTTAC